>JABJCS010000207.1 GCA_018665505.1 Alphaproteobacteria bacterium | reverse complement strand
GGTCGCCTACGGAAAATGGGTCGAGTGGATGCGCCAAGCCAACCAGGATTACCTCGATAATCTGACGCCTTCGCTACCGATGGACGGCGTCGACATGCACGAGGTAATGAATGTCCTGAACGACCGTCTACCCGAGGACGCCATTATTACAACGGATGCAGGGAATTTTTCCGGTTGGGCTCAACGTTTTTACCGCTATCGGAAGTTCCGTACTCAGTTGGGGCCGACGAGTGGCGCCATGGGGTACAGTATCCCCGCCGCGATTTCGGCGCGATTGACCCGTCCTGATCGGCCTGTCGTGTGTTTCGTCGGCGACGGCGGTGCCATGATGTCGGGCCAAGAGGTCGCGACGGCCGTTCAATACGGCTCCGATCCGATCATCTTGGTTCTCAACAATAATGCCTACGGAACGATCCGGATGCATCAGGAACGTGATTATCCGAATCGCACTTTAGCGACGGAACTGGTGAATCCCGATTTCGCGAAATGGGCGCAAAGCTTTGGAGCTTATGGCGCCGTTGTCGAGCGGACCGAGGAGTTTGCGCCTGCATTCGAGGCGGCGATGAATGCGGGCCGTATATCGGTGATCGAAATTCGCGTTGACCTGGAGACCATCACTACCCGCACGACCATGAGCAAACTCCGAGGCTCTGGCGTCAAATAGAGAGAGGAGAGGCGATATGCCGACGATTACCTATCTGACGACAATTCAATTCGATTTCGGTGCGGTTAAGTTACTGGGCGGAGAGACCAAAGCGGTTGGCATTTCCCGCCCGCTGGTCGTAACCGATAAAGGGGTCGCTGCGTGCGGCGTGCTGGATAAGGTACTGGAGCATCTTCCCGACGCGATGCAGGTTTCGATATTTGACGGAACGCCGGAGAACCCAACGGAAGCCGCGGTATTGGAGGCTTTAGTGCAATACCGGGCGAACGATTGCGACGGTTTGATTGCTGTTGGTGGCGGCTCGCCAATGGACTTGGCGAAGGGTGTCGCGATTCTCACGGCGCATGAGCCGCCGTTGGAGCAATACGCGGCAATCTTGGGCGGGGCAGCTAAGATCACAGATAAGGTTGCCCCGGTAATTGCCGTCCCGACTACGGCGGGCACCGGCAGTGAGGTCGGACGCGGAGCTATCTTGACGTTGAATGACGGACGGAAACTCGGTTTTGCCAGCCCCAACAATATTCCAAGGCTGGCAATCTGCGATCCTGAATTGACGCTTGGATTGCCGAAGCGCCTGACGGCGGCGACGGGAATGGATGCGGTTGCGCATTGTGTCGAGACGTTTATCTCGCCGGTCGTCAATCCACCGGCGGAGGGCATTGCTATCGAAGGGCTGCGCCGCGCCATGGGATTTATAGAGCGCGCGGTGGGGGACGGCGGCGACCGAGAAGCTCGCTGGGAGATGATGATGGCGGCGATGATGGGCGCAATGGCGTTTCAAAAAGGCTTGGGCGCCGTCCACGCCATATCGCATCCGCTCGGTGGATTGCAGGAACCGCGCCTTCATCACGGAACTTTGAATGCGGTCGTGATGCCCGCAGTTCTGCGCTATAACGCTTCGCACGTCGGGGACAAATACGACCGGCTTCGTGTGGCCATGGGATTGGAAGCGGGGACAGACCTTCCGTCCTTTATCGAAGAGTTCAATGCGAAGCTGGAACTGCCCGCAAACCTTCGGAAAATGGGCGTCCCGGATGCCATCGTCCCCAATATGGCAGCGGCGGCGGAGATTGACCACTGCAACGCAACCAATCCCCGACCCGCCACCAAGGACGATTATCTGGCGCTCATTCAAGAGGCTATGGGCTGATCCACAACGCGGGAAATTGAAGGATGCCTGTGGGGTTTCTCATCGGAGCGATCTGTGTTGGCCAAATCTTGGCCCAGGTCGGTGCGTTCTCCGTGCCCGCGCTATTGCCGTCACTGATGTCGGAATGGTCGCTCAGCAATACGGAAGCCGGATGGGTCACTGGAATTTTCTATGCTGGATACGCGGTCTCGGTGCCGGTTTTGGTGTCGTTGACGGACCATGTGGATCCGAAGCGAATCTACCTTCTAGGTGTCGCCACGATCACGATTTCTACTGCTGGGTTCGCGTATTTTGCAGACGATTTTTACTCCGCATGTGCGTTTCGCGCCCTGTGGGGGGTGGGATGGGCTGGAACTTATATGCCGGGGCTGAAAGCCTTAAGCGATATCGTCGAAGGCCCGCAACAATCCCGTGCGGTCTCGGCTCACGCCGCTAGTGTTGGAGTCAGCGGTGCCGCTTCCTTCCTTATCGCTGAGACAATCGGCGCTTGGTATGGTTGGCGCTTGGGAATTGGTGTCGGCGCAATTGGCGCGGCTCTATCGTTCGTGATCGTGTTCGCGGTTATGCCAGGGCGAAAGCCGGAGTGGAAAGAGGGCCCTCAGGGAGCATTGTTGGATTTCCGACCTGTGCTGCGGAATACCTCCGCCTTGGCCTACTCCATTGGATACATGGTCCATACCTGGGAGATGTCGGGGCTGCGCAGTTGGGTCGTCACGTTCCTGACTTTCACGGCCTTCTACACCGGATCGGGTGGCGGAATTTTCACACCGGCGATTATCGCCATGTGCCTCGGTCTGGTCGGAACCGCGACAAGCGTCGCCGGCAATGAGGTTGCGCGGAAACTCGGGCGCGGGCGATATATCACTTGCGTGATGACCGTTTCGATCGGATTGGCCTTTGGGATCGGTTTTTCAAGCGGCGGATCGTATGGATTAGCGGCGGCTTTGTGCCTGGTGTATGCCGGATTGATTTGGGCCGATTCCTCATCTTTGACGGCCGGAACCGTTGGAAGCGCGGAGCCCGATCGCCGCGGCGCAACAATGGCGGTGCATTCGATGCTCGGCTATTTCGGCGGCTTTCTTGGGCCCCTTGCATTGGGAGCGACACTCGACCTCGCAGGGGGGAATAATCCGCAAGCCTGGGGGGGGGCGTTCATGCATCTAGGTGTTGTCGTTTTGGTCGGCTTGATCATCTTTCGGGCCCTACGGCCAAGAGACCTTGCCGGAGATAGGACTGCGCGCTAGTTCAAAGACATAGCGATATCATATTAGATTAGATCCATCTGCTTTAAACTTCATTGATGCGTTGGGTCTGAGACGGTATCGTGACACTGTCGCTGGCCGGAATGGGATGATCCGCTTCGGTTTTATTGAGCGAGTTCGGCCCAATCACGGTCGATTGAATTAGTCTAAGGCCTGATTTTCAGGTTCAGGGAGGTTTAAAAAAAATGAGAAAGTCCACTGGTATTGTGACCGCGACTATTGCGGCATCGGCCTTTGCCTTTCTAATGAGTGCACCGACGCCCGCTATCGCCGGTTCTCATGAGATGATAGATGGTCCGAAACTTAAGTGGCGTGTCTCGCTTTGGGGAAAGCGTCGTGCGTTTACGGAGAGCCTCGAATTTATCTCTGACACGGTGAAGAAGCGCACCGGCGGTAAATTTGAGTTTAAACTTTATTACGGTGAGCAGCTTTCTAAGAGTAAAGAAAATTTGGATGCTATCGCGGTTGGAGCAGTCGATGCTGCTTTGGTTTGTCAATCCTATCATCCCAAAAAGCTGCGCACGGCAAACGTTCTAGATATGCCGTTCCTGCCGATCACGAACTTCGACGTTCAATACGCTGTTTCGAACGCCATCTTCAGCCACCCTGCTGTGAAGAAGAATTTTAAGCAGTGGAATGCCACGATCTTTGCGATCAATGTTCTACCCCAATACGAATATATGGGTAAGGGTAAGGTGCCAGGGTCGGTTGCTGACTTTAAGGGAATGCGTTTACGCGCTCTTGGTGGCATGGGCCGTTCGGCAAAGAAGATTGGCGCGGTACCGACGACGGTGCCTGCTTCTGAGACCTACAACGCGCTTGCGCGTGGCACGGTGGACGCAATCGGCTTCCCATTCACATACGCTTTCAGTGCATATAAGCTGGATGAGGTTGCGGAGTGGTACACTACGAATATGTCGCTCGGGACAGTTAATTGCCCGATCGTAGCCAATATTGATTCCTGGAACGCGCTTCCCGCGCAATACAAAAAGCTGCTGAACAGCCTCAAGAAACCTGCTGTCGAATATCAGTCAGCTGCTTATGCTAAGAAAGACCTCGAGAATTTAAAAGTTTGGCCGACAAAGATGAAGGCCATTACAATTCCTGAGGATCAAATGGCTCAGTTCCGTAAAGTAGCGGGTCAGCCGATCTGGGATGAGTGGGTGAAAGAGACCGCACCGACAGTTCCGGAAGCTCAGGAGCTTCTTGATCTTCTGCTGAAGACTGCGGCAGATGCTCGGAAAGAGTTCCCGACGAAACGTACTTACGGTAAGTAATTATTGTTGAAACGTATGCCGCCGGATCTTAGTTGGTCCGGCGGTTTCGTTGAGTTTGGGTGAATATCCGTTCGGGAGTTGGAGTATGGCGACGACGGAAGACGTACAAGAGATGACGGCAAGCGAGCGAATGCTTGTGGCCGCTGATGAGTTTTGGTTCAAGATTGAAAGCGCAATGAACCTTCTAGCTGCATTTTTTATTTTCGGCATAATGTTGCTCGGCGTTGCACAGGTAATTGGTCGTTCCATATTTAATCAACCTGTTCGAGGTTATGTTGATATTGTGGAAGTTTCGATCACCGTATTTGCATTTTTGGCCATATCTTACTGCCAGCGTCTTGCCGGACATGTCCGAATGGAGATTATAATTGGCAGATTCAAAGGCCGTGCTCTTTGGCTGACAGAGACATTTGGCACAATCGTCATAATGTTTATTGTTTTTGTTTTAATGTTGTATGCCTGGGATCATTTTATGCGGGCTTGGTCTATAGGTGACAGTTCCATTGATGTGGAAATTACTTTGTGGCCGTCAAAACTGTTGGTGCCTCTAGCGTTTGCAATGCTGACGGTCCGTTTGACAATCCAATTGATTGGGTTTCTGCGTTTGGTCGCAAAACCAAATGCTACACCGATTGGTATACCTGAAATGGAGACGGTCGAGAAAGCTGCTCAAGAAGAAATCAAAGCTGGTTTGGGTGGTGATATGGAAGGTGTCATTTTGCCCACCGTGGAAACTACGAAGGATGCCAAGTAATGGATACCATCGCAAACATGG
>JABJCS010000206.1 GCA_018665505.1 Alphaproteobacteria bacterium | reverse complement strand
TGCTCACCACCGCGACCGCAAGTCCGACGAAAGCCATAAGGCGTGTCATCCGGCTGATCGTGTCCGCCAATTGCATAATGCCGAGATCGTTATGGACGATGTGTGCTATTTCATGGGCGAGCACGGCCACGATTTCCCGGAGCGACAGACTGCGCAGCATGCCATCGGTGAGAACAACGGCCGCGTCTTCGCGCCCACCAACCGCGAAGGAGTTCATCCCTGTGTTGGGTAGATAGTAGAGTGCTGGTACCTCCGGCAAACCGGCCTCGGTAGCGAGCCGTTCCATGGCCTTAGCCACCGGCAGAATATCTTGTGGGTCGACGCGCCGCGCGCCAAAATACCGCATCGCTGCCTGTGTCGGCAAACGGGGAACTAAGATCAATCTCACGACTCCGCCAACCAGACCCCAAAAGACACCAGCCGGCCCGGTCAAGAGAAAGGCGCTCAGCGCCAATAACCCGAGCAATCCCGCCAATAGAAAGGCGGATTGCAGGAGGTTACGTACCTTATGCCGCCGTCGCGCGGGTTCCGATAGATGTCTCATCCCTTCCAGATGGGGACGAGAAGTCCGAATGTCACGGTCGCTGTCTAGCTGCCAAAACCATAGAGCTGAACAGCATTCGAACAGATCACCTTTTCCTGGATGTCCTTCGGCAAATGCCCCAACTCATCCTCGATGAAACTCTGCGAATCCGGCCATACGCCATCCGGATGCGGGAAATCGGAGCCCCACATGACATTGTCCTCGCCGAGCAGGTCCAGCAAGCGCGTACCTACTTTATCGGACTGGTATGTCGCATAGCATTGGCGGTGCCAATACTCGGACGGTTTCATTTTAAGAGTCAGGTCCGTGAACTGATCTTCCCATTCCAAATCCATGTGATCGAGAATATAAGGAATCCAGCCGATACCGGACTCGCCGATGACGATCTTGATGTCGGGGTAAGCCTCGAGCACGCCACCATAGATGATCTCCATCAGGATCCGCGACATCGACATTTGGAAGCCGGTAATATGCACCGCGAAAGCTTGGCGCTGCTGCATCGGTGCGAAACCGTCCCAATCCGGCTTTGGCGTCCCGATCGTGTGAAAATGAACCGGCAGCTTGGCCTCGTTGGCCGCTTCCCAGACCGGATACCAATCAGGGTGAAACAACGGCTTCAGATCGTGCGTATTGGCGACCTCGATGCCTTTGACCGCGCCGCGCGCGGCGACACGTTTGATCTCTGAGACGGCAGCTTCGATGCTGTGGCTGGGTATCGCGGCCAAGCCCGCGAACCGCCCCGGACTGCTCGCGCAAAAATCGCCGAGCCATTCGTTGTAGATGCGCATCACCTCGATCTCGGCTTCCGGGTCCTGCAGCCGCTGTGCTGCACCCAGAACGCCATAGAGGACCTCGGCCTGTACGCCGTCGCGATCCTGATCCTTGATTCGGAGCTCCGGCGTCGTCAGTCGCCGAATGCCGTTCTTACCATCCTCATAGAGGCCTTCCGCCGCCATCAGGTCGGAGCGGTGAATGACCCCCGGCACATATGGGCGTCCCGCCGACCCCATACCGTTCACCAAACCGAAATCCGCGCCATTGCGTGTCACCCAGCGCGGCCCCCCCTCGGCGTCTTCGTTCACATACGGCATGCGCTCGCGCATTTGGCCGCTGGCGTTCGAAGTGAATAGGTCCGGCGGCAACCAAATCAGATCGATATGGCAATCAGCTGATATGCATTTGTATTCCATGATTATCCCCCTGCCGCCCTGTCGGCGATTGCGAGCGCGCTTGCTCCCTAAGTAACCTTACGCGGCTATGGGAACGGTCAAGGGTTGTAGTTCGGCTAATTCTTGCGAAAGAGGTAGCGTAACCCCGCCTTTGGCCCGCGAAACCGTTTGCGGACCGAGAAGCCACGGTCCTCGAATAAGCGGCGCAAATTCTCTGGCTGGAAGAATTGAACATGGCGCGGTGGATTGAATACATCCCAATCAAGAATGTTTTCAGGCACCAGTGGACTGTCGATATCGGGTGTCGTTATATACACATATCCACGATCTTCAGTATTATGAAGTAAAAAATTCATGTATGAATCAATATCTACTACATGTTCTATTACTTCAGAAGAGTATATTAATTTAAATCTATTATTTCTTCTTTCAAACTCTTCAAATTTTTCACAATAAAAATCATTTTTACTGAATGCATTGCGCGCGAATGCAATGGAATTCGCGCTGATGTCGAGCCCTGTCGGTCGCATCCCGAATCTGCGAAATGCTTCCACCTGAAACCCACCGCCACATCCAACATCGAGAACCGGACCGCGCCAGGCGAAGCGATACAAATGCATGGCGATTCGCAAGGCCCGATGGAGCCTGGATTTGGCTTTCGGATAAAAGTCCGGCGTAATCTGCCCACCGGTATTATACATGCTCTCCAAGACCATTTCCGAGGGCATCGGATGGAGAAAGACGAACCGACACGCCGCGCATATCTGGAAATGATACTCCCGAACATCTCGAAAGTCGTCGGTTTGGCGAGATTTACAGACAGGACAGATTGCCCGCTCAGCATCACTCATATCGATTTCCTCGGCCATAAACCGTGCCTATGCCAAACCGGCAATTATCGCAAGGGAAGAGGTGATTTAGATGGGTTTCTCTTGCCATTAACCCTCCCACGCACCACTCTCGATATCTGCCATAATCATCGCCCCGGCCCGCATGCCAGACGGAAACGAACCTATTTCAGTCAAGGTCGTCTCGAAGATCATCGAGGTCGATTCCGAACAATGGGACGCATGCGCCGGGACGAACGCACCGGACAGCAACCCTTCCGTCAGCTATGCATTCCTGCACGCGCTGGAAGAAAGCCATTCCGTGCGACCGGAGAGCGGCTGGCAACCCCAACATCTGATTGTCGAGGACGCCAACGGCGAGGTCGCCGGTGCTGTCCCAATGTACCTCAAGAGCCATTCCATGGGCGAATACGTGTTCGACTACGGTTGGGCCAACGCCTACGAGCGCGCGGGCGGCCAGTATTACCCGAAGTTACAGGTCTCCATTCCCTTTACGCCCGTTACCGGGCCGAGGCTCTTGGTGCGCCCCGGCTCCGGTGAGGACACCACGCGAGCCGCCCTGGTCGCGGGAATGATCGAATGGACCAATCGCAACGAAATCTCTTCCCTGCATGTCACGTTCCCAACTTCCGAGGAAACGGAGTACCTGGAGGCAGCCGATTTCCTTATTCGCCACAATCATCAATACCATTGGTATAATCAGGGCTATGAGACCTTCGACGACTTCCTGGGCTCTCTGAACAGCCGCAAACGCAAGATGATCCGCCGCGAACGCCGTAAGGTCGCCGAGGCCGGTGTGGAGATGCAGTATCTGTCAGGTAGCGACCTGACGTCTGAGGCCTGGGACGCGTTCTATCGCTTCTATACGGACACCTATGACCGAAAATGGGGCTATCCGTATCTCACCCGCGGATTTTTTGAGATCATATCCGATACCATGGCCGATAATGTCATGCTGGTCTTAGCCTCAAGAGGCGATATGCCGATAGCTGGGGCATTGAATCTCAAGGGCGGCGACACGCTGTTCGGCCGCAACTGGGGCTGTGTCGCCGACTATAAGTTCCTGCACTTCGAAACCTGCTATTACAGTGCCATCGAGTACGCGATCGACCACGGATTATCGCGCGTCGAAGCGGGCACCCAAGGACCCCACAAGCTGCAACGCGGCTATGTGCCGGTTCAGACGCGCAGCGTCCATTGGATTCCTGATCCCGGTTTCCGCGCCGCCGTGGCGCGGTTTTTGGAAGAAGAACGTCGCGAAGAGGCCCGAGAAATGAACTATCTCGAAGATGAGACACCATATCGCCAAGATGTCAGGGAGTCGTAAGCGCAAACTGTAATGTTGCACCCACCAGTACTGAGGGGTTTGGGTACGATAATGGGCGGGGAAATTAAATTGCTTTGCAGGTTGAAAGCATGAGTGATCGTTTGATCCTTCTGGTCGATACCGATTCTACGGATGTAGACCGTCTAACGCAGCAACTATCGCCTTTCGGCTATAGTGTGGATCACTGCAAGAACGTGTTCGATATCGGTGAACGTATCACCGCTCGCAAGCCATCCGTACTACTTGTCCGCGTCGACAGTGGACCGACCGCAGGCTCGGAAACAACGATCGAGACCGTCGCGCGTATCTTGACCGACGGCGATCATAAAACGCCGACAATATTCCTCGCCGATGACTATGATATGAAATCACGCCTCGCGTCGATCCGTATCGGAGCGAAGGCATTTTTCGTGCGTCCCTACAGCCCTCTCGATCTGGTCGACGCTTTGGACCTCCTTACCGAGCCCCAGGAAGAAGAGCCTTTCCGGGTTCTCATCGTCGACGACGACGAACGTATTTCCGAATTCTATATAGCCGTCTTGGAGCACACCGGTATGCAGGCGATGGCGCTGAGCGATCCGATGAAGGTCTTGGATGCGCTTTCCGACTTCCGCCCTGAATTGGTGCTGATGGATCAATACATGCCCGAAATCGAAGGTCGGGAATTGGGCGCTGTCATCCGCCAAGAAGCCGCATTCCTATCCATACCGATTGTATTCCTTTCGGCGGAAAGCGATCCCGATAAGCAACTGGAATTGATGGAAATCGGAGCGGACGAGTTCCTCACCAAACCAATCAGTCCAGAGCGCCTTGTCGCTGCCGTGCGCATTCGTGCCGAACGCTTCCGCCGATTTTGCGCTCAATGATGCTGCGGGACAGCCTGACAGGGCTCCTGAACCACACTACGACGAAAGAACAACTCAGCATCGAGCTATCGAGAATGCGGCGCGGAAAGATGTCGTTGGCTTTTGCGTTGATCGACCTGGATAATTTCAAATCGGTCAACGATACCTATGGGCATCCGATCGGTGACCAAGTCTTAAAGACCATGTCTAATTTGTTGAAGCAGCGTCTGCGTATGACCGATCTCATCGGCCGATACGGGGGTGAAGAATTCGCCGTCGCCTTGCCCGATGTATCGCCTGCGAATGCGATGCTGGTGCTCGACAAAGTCAGAGAAGCTTTCGCCGACATCAAGCAAATGTACAACGGCGGCGAGTTTTCCGTCTCCTTGAGCTGTGGTGTCGCAATGTTCCCGGATTTCGACGATGTACCCGCGCTGACCGAAGCTGCAGACCAAGCGCTTTACGAAGCCAAGACGAAGGGGCGCAATCGCGTCGTTCTGGCGGCCCCGCCCGCAGCGTCTAAATCGGCAGAAAGCAGCTAGCGGGCGAGTTCCGGAGTTTTCTTCTCGTTTGCGCCGTCTTTCTTGCGTTTACCGCCCTTGTTCGGCGACGCTTCGAACAGGAACGTCAGAGCATCGTCCTTCTCGTCAATAGTGACGGTGCCACCTTTCTCCAACTTACCGAATAACAGTTCTTCCGAAAGCGGCTGCTTGATTTTCTCTTGTATCAAGCGACCAAGCGGACGTGCACCGAAGTTCTGGTCGTAGCCGTTCTTTGCAAGCCAGTCATGCGCCGCCTCCGACAGAGAAATGGTCACGTGACGATCCGCGAGTTGCTCTTCCAATTGCATGATGAATTTGTCGACGACGCGGCCGACCACAGCGGAAGTCAACTTCGCAAAGCCGATGATCGAGTCGAGACGATTGCGGAATTCCGGCGTGAACAACCGGTTGATCGCATCTTCATCCTCGCCGGACCGCTCGGTCCGTGCAAAACCGATCGCCGCCTTCGCCAAATCTGCTGCACCGGCATTCGTCGTCATGATTAGAATCACGTTGCGGAAATCGACCGACTTGCCGTTGTGATCAGTCAGCTTGCCGTAGTCCATGATCTGCAGAAGGATGTTAAAGACATCCGGATGCGCTTTTTCGATCTCGTCCAACAGCAAGACCATATGCGGATTTTGATCGACCGCATCCGTCAGCATGCCGCCTTGATCAAAACCGACGTATCCTGGAGGTGCACCAATCAAGCGGGAAACGCTGTGGCGCTCCATATACTCAGACATGTCGAAGCGAACGAGCTCGATCCCCAACGTATTGGCCAATTGACGTGCCACCTCGGTCTTGCCGACACCGGTCGGGCCCGAGAATAGATAACTGCCAATCGGTTTCTCCGGTTCGCGCAAACCGGCCCGCGCCAATTTGATCGCGCTTGAGAGCGAATCGATTGCCTTGCCTTGTCCGAACACGACCATCTTCAAATCGCGCTCAAGCGTCGACAATGCCAGTTTGTCATCCTTCGAGACTTGCTTCGGTGGGATCCGCGCCATTTTCGCGATTACATTTTCGACATCCCGAACGCCGAGCGTCTTCTTGCGTTTGGACGGCGAAACCAGCATCTGCGAGGCGCCGACTTCGTCAATGACGTCGATGGCCTTATCCGGTAACTTGCGGTCGCCGATGTAACGGTTCGACAATTCCACCGCCGCTCGCAGAGCTTCCGCCGTGTAGCGAACCTTGTGATGCTCTTCGTAGTAAGGCTTCAGGCCGCGCAAAATCTTAACTGCGTCCTCGACCGACGGTTCGTTGACGTCGATTTTCTGGAAACGCCGCACCAGCGCCCGATCTTTCTCGAAATGGTTCCGGTATTCCTTGTAGGTCGTCGATCCGATGCAGCGCAACCCACCGCTTTGCAGAGCCGGTTTTAACAGATTAGACGCATCCATTGCGCCACCCGAGGTCGCGCCGGCACCTATCACCGTATGGATTTCATCGATAAATAAGACCGCGCCTTCCAGGGCCTCAATCTCAGTGATGACAGCTTTCAGCCGTTCCTCGAAATCACCTCGATAGCGGGTGCCCGCTAGTAATGCACCCATATCCAACGAATAGATCGTCACTTCGTGCAGGACTTCTGGCACGTCAGCGTTGGTGATACGGCGCGCCAACCCTTCTGCAATCGCGGTTTTCCCAACGCCGGGATCACCGACATAGAGCGGATTGTTCTTAGTCCGTCGACAGAGAATCTGAATCGTTCTGTCGACTTCGTCCGAACGGCCAATCAATGGATCGATCTTACCGTCTTCGGCCTTTTTGTTTAGGTTAACGCAATAGGCGTCGAGCGCCTCCGTCCCCTTCTTGTTTACCTTTTCGGCATCGACTTCTTCGTCGGCGCCTTCGACGGTGCGGCTCTCGCCAAACCCGGCGACTTTTGCGATGCCATGGCTAATATAGTTGACCGCATCGAAACGCGTCATGTCCTGTTCCTGCAGGAAGTAGACGGCATGGCTCTCACGCTCAGAGAACATTGCGACAAGGACATTGGCGCCGGACACTTCCTCGCGACCCGAGGATTGTACGTGAATGGCTGCCCGCTGCAGGACCCGCTGGAAACCAGCAGTGGGCTTTGGATCCTCCAACGAATCGGTCACCAACATATCCAGCTCGTTATCGAGATATTCAATTAGATCACGCTGCAGTTTCTCGACATCGACCCCGCAGGCGCGGAGCACGGCGATCCCATCCTGATCGTCGGTCAAGGAGAGCAGCAGGTGCTCCAAGGTTGCGTATTCGTGGCCTCGTTCTGTAGCGAACGACAAGGCACGGTGCAGGCTATTCTCAAGGACACGCGACAGCATCGACATTTCAATCCTTCTCCAAGGTGCACTGAAGGGGATGCTGGTGCTGACGTGCGAAATCCATCACCTGAGTAACCTTCGTCTCGGCGACTTCATAGGGGAACACACCACAAATACCAACACCGCGGCGGTGGACGCTCAACATCACCTCCGTCGCCTGTTCAGTAGTCATGGCAAAGAAACGTTCCAAAACGTGTACGACGAACTCCATCGGTGTGTAGTCGTCATTCAGCATCAGTACCTTGTACATGGACGGCTTCTTAGTCTTCGGACGCGTCTCGATGATAACGCCGGTATTCCCGTCGCCATCATCGTGGCGGTCATCGTCTTTGCCGTCACCATTCATCCGAATTTCAATCATGTCATCCATTACATCATATCATATTGGATTAGTGGCCCTCCGATAAAGAGTTGACATCATCCTTTTTCCTCCCCTCCTGTGTGGCTGCTTAAAGGGAATTGCGGAGCGAATCGAATGTTGACCGATCTGCGGCAACGACTGCATACGATAAAAAGTGACGAAACGTCGGTCGAACATGCATATGGGCATCGCGTAAGGAGCCGCACCAGGGGGCAAGGCGGGCATTCGGGTGCACGATTTTACTGTCCCATTTGCGACGATTGGTACCGGCGTTTTTCACCATTCGGTCTGCGGGGTCGGCCGAATGCCAAATGCCCCGGCTGCGGTTCGCTCGAACGCCATCGCTTTTTATGGCTCTACCTCACTGATCACACAAAAGTGCTGCAACAGCGCGGCCGCATCCTCCATGTCGCACCGGAGGTATGTATTCAATCGGCTCTCATCACGAGGCCCGGAATTCGGTATCTAGGGATCGATCGCTATGACGATGACGCGGCGGCCGAGCAACACGATTTAACCGACCTTCCCTTCCCCACCGCCTCTTTCGATTTGATTATTTGTAATCACGTCTTGGAACATATTCCGGACGACCGAAAAGCACTGTCGGAGATTTCCCGCGTCCTGCGTCCGGGTGGTCGAGCACTGATCACGGTGCCGATCGACCGCGACCGCCAGAAGACATATGAGGATGAGCGAATTACCGTGCCCTCAGAGCGTCACGAAGCTTTCGGCCATCCTTATCACGTCCGCGTCTGTGGGTGGGATTATGCAGATCGAATTCGAGAGAGTAGATTTAGCGTCTTCGAGGCGCACAGTACCGAGATGGCCCCTCACAAACGGCGTATGAACCGCATCAATAAAACGGTCTTGTACGACTGTATTCCCGAATCGTAATAACCGGATTGATCTCTCCGCCCAGACAAGCGAACGGCCCCGCAGGGGGGAGGGGGAGGGAAATGCGGGGCCGTGCCTGTACTCGCTAATGAATAGCGGGCCAAAACTTAATTTTTCGTGTCTTAGAAAGCCGGAACTTTGAAGGCTTTCTCGAAAGATCCGTTCACTTGAGCCTTCAAGGGATCGAATGCTTCGTTCGTAACCTTGACCGACATTTCCGAAAGGCGCGTGCTCTCGGCAAGGAACTTGTCGAAATTGGTGCGGGCATACTCGGATTGAATGTCGAAGAAATCCTTCGGCGTCTTCGCACCCATCATGGCTTTTGCGGCCTCGACGCTGGCTTCAACGGAAGCTTGCGCGAATTCGAAATAAGCTTTGCCGACCGTCTCGGAACCCTTGGTCAGGACTTCACCGGC
Organism: Alphaproteobacteria bacterium; assembly: GCA_018665505.1. The sequence goes on along the minus strand of JABJCS010000206.1, from coordinate 363 downwards.
CTTCACGACCGCATCGACGCTTTCCTTGTTCATCGCGGACACGTCATCATAGCCCTTGAAAAAAGCTTCGCTGGCCTTCTCGACCTGCTCTTTGCTCATGCTGAGCGCTTGCTCGTAACCTTCAGTCGAAGCTTTCATCGCTTGCTCGACGGATTTCTTTCCGACTTCGACGGCCTCTTCGATTTGTTTCGTCGCGTCTGCGGCTGCATTCGTTTTCTTGGTGGTCATGTCTCGTCTCCTTGTACTGTAACCGTGGCGGCAATCTTCCGCCGGTATATGAAACCGTCTATACACTCTGTTTAGACGGCGATAATTATTTTGCTGCATTGCAACATAGCGCTAGATATAAGGGTTAATTTACCC
>JABJCS010000205.1 GCA_018665505.1 Alphaproteobacteria bacterium | reverse complement strand
GTCCAAATCAATCCGCACACCAAGGTCACGATCGTCGCCCCGACCAGAACGAAAGAGCGCAAGCCAAAGAACAGGCACAGCGATACCATGGCAAGGGATAACAGGCTCGCGGTCTTGGCGCCTTCGAAGACACTCGACAATTCCTCGGTCGAGAGAGCGAGGCCGCCGGTCAGTCGGACGCGAACGCCGTTCTCCGGTGTTAGGCCCAGTTCCCGCGCCGTCGCTCGAATCGCGTCCATCGCAGGCGCGGCAGGCGATAGGCTCGTCCAATCCGCATTCACCCGTACCTGCAAAAAGCGCCGCAGATCGCTCGGCTTCGGCGCCTCGTCCGACATCATCAACTGCCAAGACAATTCCTTGAATTCATCCGCCCGACGCGCCGCGATCACGTCGGCAATTCGCCCGAAGACCTTCGCCAGATCGCCAATGGGTTCGTTGCCATCGCGCATCTCATCGATGGCCAGCCCCAAGACGTCCGACAACCCGCGCAAACTGGTGTCGTCACTCAGTGCTCCCAATAATCCTTGCGCTTGCGACAGCCGGTCGGCGAGTTCTTCCAGCTCCGCCACATCGCGGTAGAGCAAACCGTTTCGGCGAAAGAAGTCCTCGCCCGCGAAATCGTAAAGTTTCTCCACATGCGCCGGCAATTGCCGCAACCGCGCCGCCAGCGCCAAGGCCGCCACATCAGCGCGATCCGGCGTCGCCGCTTCAACCACGACCGTGATCAAATCGCTGTCCTGTGGGAAGGCTTCCTTATAGGCGATGTAGTGTTGGCGGAACGGCAGCTCTTCCGACAGCATGTCCGTCGTATTTGTGTTGATGGTCAAATTGTCAGCAGTATAAGTGAACAGCGCATAGGTCAGCGCACAAATGCCGATGATCACGCCCCAGGCGAACCGGCGGACCACGTCGATCCATATCTCCAATATGCGTTTGATCGCGTTCAATACACTGTCCCATTTTGAGAATTCCACCCAACCGTCCGGGCAGGCGGGACGATATCCATCGGCGGCATCGGGGACAAGATATCGCGGAAATGTTTCCACCATTTTACACGCGCCATAGAATCGGCGTAATTCTCCCTATGATCGGTTCGCTCCCGTCACTGCCGGAGAAAAACATGCTACCCCGTTGGATCAAATTTTGGTCGACTGCTCTACTCGTTGTCACCGTTCTAGCTGCCCCCGCGGCAGCGCAACCCAACGCGGCCATGCAAAAGATAGAGCGTTTCAATGCCACTCTGCTGTCGATCATGCAGAACGCGGAGACGCTGAAATTTGGCGGCCGGTACAAAACCCTCGCCCCTGTTATGCTGGATAGTTTCGATCTCGGCTTCATGGCGCGGTTCTCGGCGGGGCGTCACTGGCGCGGTCTCTCGCCAACCGACCAACAAAAACTCGTCGCCACCTTCGAGCGCCTCTGGGTTTCCACATATGCTGATCGCTTCAATGGCTATTCGGGCGAGGCGTTCGAGATCGTCGGCTCGCAGAAAGCGCCGCGCGACACTCTCCTGGTGAAATCGAATATCATCAAGAACGACGGTGAGAAAATCGCGCTCAATTACCTCATGCGGGAAAAGGAAAAGCACTGGTCGGTGATCGACATCTTTCTCGACGGAAAATACAGCGAACTCGCCAAGCAGCGCTCGGAATACACATCCATCCTGAAGCGCGAAGGCCTCGCGGGATTAGTCGCCAAGGTCGATGCGAAAGTGAAGCGCATGCAAAACAGCGGACAGTAGGAAAGATGATCGTGGACGGAGATAACGAAGCCGAGTTCGACACCCTAAAGAACGGATCGACGGATACGGCCGCGGTCGAAGCCTATTACGACGACTGGTCCGCCCGCTACGATAAAGAGCTCGCCGAATGGGACTACACGGCCCCGGACGTCGCCGCCGCGATGCTCACCAAACACCTACAACCAGGGAGCCAGGTCCTCGACCTTGGATGCGGCACCGGGCAGTTCGCCGAAAAACTTTCGAACCGTCTCGAGTGCCGGATCGATGGGGTCGACATCTCCAAAGCATCCCTAAAGTGGGCCGGGGCACGCGGCTGTTACGCATCGTTACGCCGGGTCGACCTGCAACAAACACCCATGCCCTTCTCCGACAATAGTTTCGACGGGGCGGCCAGCGTCGGTGTCATGACCTATATCGCCGACCCGGCAGCTCTTCTCGCCGATCTCTGCCGGATCATCCACCCCGGCGGCGCATTCGTCTTCACCCACCGCGACGACCTT
>JABJCS010000204.1 GCA_018665505.1 Alphaproteobacteria bacterium | reverse complement strand
GCCGATGCCGTTCGCCCCGCCGAGCTCGTTCAGTTTGGTGAGCAGGGTCGCGGGAGACATCGCCACGCCCTCGATGGAGACTGCGTCGCCCTTCTCGAAACCGACTTCAACATAGGTCGGGGTATCGGGCGCTTCCTCTGGCGAGACGGAGCGGGAATAGACATATTCCGGCGCCTCTTCCGCTGGGTCTTCCAGCACTTTGCCTTCCGCCGAGATGTGCAGCAGGTTGGCGTCGACCGAGAACGGGGCTTCGCCGCGCTTGTCCGTCGGCACGGGAATCTGGTGCGCTTCGGCGTATTCGATCAGGCGTGTGCGGCTGGCGAGGTCCCATTCCCGCCACGGTGCGATGACCTTGATGTCGGGATTCAGGCCGTAATAACCGAGCTCGAAGCGAACCTGATCGTTGCCCTTGCCGGTGGCGCCGTGAGAGACCGCGTCGGCGCCTGTCTCGGCGGCGATCTCGATCTGGCGTTTGGCGATCAGCGGGCGTGCGATGGAGGTGCCCAGTAGATAGACCCCTTCATAGACCGCATTGGCGCGGAACATCGGGAAGACGTAATCGCGCACGAATTCCTCGCGCAAATCCTCGACATAGATTTCCTTCACGCCCATCATCTCGGCCTTTTGGCGCGCGGGTTCCAGCTCCTCGCCCTGTCCGAGGTCGGCGGTGAAGGTCACCACCTCGCAGTCATAGGTATCTTGCAACCAGCGCAGGATCACCGAGGTGTCGAGGCCCCCGGAATAGGCCAGTACTACTTTATTCACGTTCGCCGATTCGTCGGCCATGGTGTCTCTCCGCGCGAGTCTAAGGTCCATGAAATGCGCGCGGAGTATAGGGATTTGCGCCTTTTCGGCAAGCGCTTGCAATGCTCCGCGAATCCCGATTAGCTAGTATTTGGGCAATGGGCGGGCGTACCCCCGAGTCACAGGGAGATCGTTACAAAGATGACGAAACTGACTGAGGAAGACCTAGCGGCGTTGGCGACGTTGGACACCCCAACCGTGTGCAACGCGTTGGAACTCGTGGCGCCTGAGCGTCGCGGTTTCGGCTATACGACAAAGCCGATGGTTTGCGCCCGCCCTGCCCTCGCCCCCATCGTGGGCTATGCGCGGACGGCCCGCATTCGGGCCAAAACCCCGCCACAGCGCGACGGTGCGGTGATGAAGCAACAGCGGCTCGACTATTACCGTTATATCGATGAGGGCCCGAAGCCTTCGATCACGGTGATCCAAGACCTGGATGAGCCTACCGGTTTCGGCGCGTTCTGGGGTGAAGTGCAGTCGAATATCCACAAGGGGCTCGGCAGTCTCGGTGTGGTGACCAGCGGCAGCGTACGGGATATCCCGGATTGCGCCGAAGGTTTCCAAATGATCGCCGGCTCCTTCGGCCCGTCTCACGCGTGGGTGCATCTGGTCGATTTCGATACCGAAGTCTCGGTCCACGGTATGGACGTGGCGCCGGGCGATCTAATCCATGCGGACATGCACGGCGCGGTGATGATCCCCATCGCAGTGGCAAAAGAGGTCCCGGGTGCGGCGGCCTTGATCGCGCGCCGCGAAGCGGTGACCATTGGTGCCGCGCAAAAACCCGGCTTTAATTTTGAGGCCTTAAAACAGGCATTCGGCGACGCCGACGACGTCCACTAATAGGAACAGGCTTATGAAACTCGGTGTTTGCATTACGCTAACCGACGACGGTGGGGCGAGCCGCGATCGTTTGGTCGACGGCGCACGCCGCGTCGAACGTCTCGGATTCGATGGGCTGTGGTTTTTCGACACCATCGGGCGCGCCCGGGCTTTGCCCGATCCTTTGATCTCGGCGTCGGTTGCAGCGGCGGTGACGGAGAAAATCCATCTCGGCACCTGCATCTATCAGGTGCCGCGGCGCAATCCGGTGGAATTGGCGCACCGTATGATGACGGTGAAGATGTTGGCGGGTGACCGATTGCTGTGGGGTGTCGGCGCGGGTTCCACGCAGGATGATTTCTCCGCCGTCGGAGAGGATTACGAGACCCGGTTCAAGAAACTGCGCGCCGCGTTACCGTTAATGCGCCGCCTTTGGGCCGGAGAAACCGTGGATGGCACCAATATACAGCCTTGGCCTGAAGTCCAAAGTGGGCCGAAAATTCTCATCGGCAGTTGGGCCGGCAGTATTTGGATTCCCCGCGCGGCAAAGGAATTCGACGGCTGGATCGCGTCGGGTCACTACACTGATCTCGCGACCATGAAGGAAGGGCTCGACCGTTTCCGGGGCGAGGGCGGCGGAATCGCCGTGGCGGCCAATATTAAGGTCGACCTGACGAAACCGACCACCAGTCTCGAGGGTCAGCAAGGCTTTACCCTGGAATGTACGCCTGATGAGGCAAAAGCGCGCTTGGCTCAGGTCGCTGAAGCGGGATTCGATCACTGTGTCCTGGTTGTGAACGACGCCAGCGAAGAAAACCTCGCGGCGGTGCGGGCGCTGCTTTAGTTCGGAATAGAGTGTCATTCCGGACGGACCGAAGGGCCGATCCGGAATTATGGCCTGAGCCTGATTTTCATCGCTGTATTGCTTGGTATATCTCAGGCCCTACTTCCGGGTTCGCGACGCGCCCCGGAATGACGAAGTTGGCGTGAGTGGCGCTCAAGCAATAGTGACAAATTGTCTAAATTTTGATATGTATTCGCACGTTCTTTGACATGTGAAACAACGATCTCGGCTGCCTGAATCGCGGCGGGCGGTCGAATCAGCGGTATTGTAATACTGTGCATGGGGTTGTTCCGCGATTTTTGGCAACAACCCACCTGTCTTGGTCTCTCTCGCCTCCGCTCTATCCTCACATTCAGGGAAATTTGACGGAGCACGGGTACAATGGGCAAGAAAATCGAATTCGGAACCACTTTGCGTTCGCCCTATAACGTGGCGGAACTGGCGCAGCAGATAGAGGCGTTGGGCTTCGATATCATCGGCTGTGGCGAGCATGTGAGTTTTCACGGCGAGTCGGCGAATGGATTCATTTCATTGTCGGTCGCGGCGGGTGTTACGAAGAATATCCGTCTGATGAGTGCCATCACCTTGGTACCGCTTTATCCGCCGGCGCTGTTGGCGAAGCTCGGCGCAGCCTTGGATGTGGCGTCCGGCGGGCGCTATACCATGGGTGTCGGGGTTGGCGGTGAATT
>JABJCS010000203.1 GCA_018665505.1 Alphaproteobacteria bacterium | reverse complement strand
GGCGCTTCATGGCGCCGGCGAAACCCTTACCGATCGACGTACCGGCGACATCCACCGCCTGGCCCGCTACGAAGTGATCGACCGTGATCTCATCACCGACATTGAGCATCGCATCTTCGCTGACACGAAATTCAACCAGACGGCGTTTCGGCTCGACCTTTGCCTTGGCGTAATGCCCGCGCATCGGCTTGGAAGTGTTTTTCGCCTTGGCATTTCCCGAGCCCACCTGGACTGCGAAATAACCGTTTTTATCAATGGTCCGAACATCGACAACCTGACAGTTATCGACCTTCAGTACCGTTACAGGTACATGCTCACCGCCGTCTGTGAAGACGCGGGTCATACCTAATTTCTGTGCGACCAGTCCCGAACGCATTGTCCCGTCCTTAAAGCTTGATCTCGACGTCAACACCGGAGGCGAGGTCGAGCTTCATGAGCGCGTCCACCGTCTGCGGGGTCGGGTCGATAATGTCGAGCAGCCGCTTGTGCGTGCGAATTTCGAACTGCTCACGTGATTTCTTGTCGACATGGGGCGACCGGAGAACCGTATATTTCTCGATCTTGGTCGGAAGCGGGATAGGTCCCCGGACTTCCGCACCGGTGCGCTTGGCCGTATCGACGATCTCCGTCGTCGACGTGTCGAGCACGCGATGATCGAAGGCCTTCAGCCGTATGCGAATATTCTGATTTTCCATGATATCGCCCTTTAAAGGCCTTCCTTTACAGCCGTCTTATTCAGAAATCGAAGCAACGACGCCGGCACCGACCGTGCGACCGCCTTCGCGGATCGCAAAGCGCAGACCTTCGTCCATCGCAATCGGGGCAATCAGCTCGACATCCATCGAGATATTGTCGCCCGGCATCACCATCTCCGTGCCTTCCGGAAGAGATACCTCGCCCGTCACATCCGTCGTGCGGAAGTAAAACTGCGGACGGTACTTCGTGAAGAACGGCGTATGACGACCGCCTTCCTCTTTCGTCAGGATATAAGCCTCGGCCTTGAACTTCGTGTGCGGCTGGATCGATCCCGGCTTCGCCAGAACCTGACCGCGCTCAACGCCCTCGCGGTCCGTACCGCGCAGAAGACAACCAACGTTGTCGCCCGCTTCGCCACTGTCCAGAAGCTTGCGGAACATCTCGACGCCGGTCACAACCGTCGTCGTCGTGTCCTTGATGCCAACGATCTCGACATTGTCGCCAACGTTCACAACACCGCGCTCAATACGACCCGTAACAACCGTGCCACGGCCCGAAATCGAGAACACATCCTCAATCGGCATCAGGAACGGCAGATCCTTCGGACGGTCGGGCTGCGGGATATAGCTGTCAACTTCGGCCATCAGCGCAAGAATAGCGTTCTTGCCCGTTTCCTCGTCGCCGTCCTCGAGCGCTGCAAGCGCAGAACCCTTGATGATCGGAATATCGTCGCCCGGGAAATCGTAAGAGCTCAGAAGCTCGCGCACTTCCATCTCGACAAGTTCCAGAAGCTCTTCGTCGTCAACCTGATCGACCTTGTTCAGGAACACCACAATCGCCGGAACGCCAACCTGGCGCGCCAGCAGGATGTGCTCGCGCGTCTGCGGCATCGGGCCGTCAGCCGCATTCACAACCAGAATGGCGCCGTCCATCTGCGCCGCACCCGTGATCATGTTCTTCACGTAATCGGCGTGACCGGGGCAATCCACATGCGCGTAGTGACGGTTCTCCGTCTCATACTCGACATGCGCCGTCGCGATCGTGATACCGCGCTCGCGCTCCTCGGGAGCCTTGTCGATATCTGCATACGCCGTGAACTCGGCTCCGCCGCTCTCGGCCAGAACCTTCGTGATCGCAGCCGTCAACGACGTCTTGCCGTGATCAACGTGACCAATCGTGCCGACATTGCAATGCGGCTTTGTACGTTCAAACTTCGCTTTCGCCATTCGTCTCGTTCCTTAGAGCTAAAATTCTATAAGAGCTAAAATTCTATAACCGTCGATCAGGCCATTTTCTCGCGGACTTCGTCCGCAACGCCCTGGGGCACCTGCTGGTAGTGATCGAAATGCATCGTGTACTGGGCGCGGCCCTGGCTCGAAGAGCGCAGGTTGTTCACATAACCGAACATGTTCGCCAGCGGCACTTCGGCATTCAGCACACGGGCGTTACCGCGTGTATCCATGCCGGAAACATTTCCGCGGCGGCTGTTCAGATCGCCAATGATATCGCCCATGTATTCTTCCGGCGTCACCACCTCGACCCGCATGATCGGCTCAAGCAGCTTGGGACCCGCCTTGGCGGCACCTTCACGGAAGGCGGCGCGCGATGCGATTTCAAACGCCATAACCGAGGAATCGACATCGTGGCTGTCGCCATCGAACAAGGTCATTTTCATGTCCGTCATCGGGAAGCCGGCAAGCACACCGGTGGTCGAGGCGCTCATAAGCCCCTTCTGAACACCCGGGATGTATTCCCGCGGAACGTTGCCGCCAACGACAGTGGATTCGAACTGCACCCCGGAACCCGGCTCCAGAGGCTCGAACGTGATCTTGATGCGCGCGAACTGGCCGGAGCCGCCGGTCTGTTTCTTATGCGTGTAATCGATATCGATCGTCTTCGAAATCGTTTCGCGATAAGCAACCTGCGGGGCGCCGACATTGGCCTCGACATTGAATTCGCGCTTCATGCGGTCGACGATGATTTCGAGATGCAACTCGCCCATGCCGCTGATGATGGTCTGGCCGCTTTCTTCGTCAGAAGCCACACGGAAGGACGGATCCTCCTGCGCCAAACGCGACAGCGCGACGCCCATCTTTTCCTGGTCGCTCGCAGTCTTCGGCTCAACCGCAACCTCGATAACCGGATCGGGGAATTCCATGCGCTCCAGAATGACCGGATGCGCGGGATCGCTGAGCGTATCGCCGGTTGTCACATCCTTCAGACCCGCCAGCGCGACGATATCGCCAGCATGCGCTTCCTTGATCTCTTCGCGCGAATTGGCATGCATAAGAAGCATACGACCGACACGCTCGCGCTTTTCCTTGACCGTATTCATGAGGCCCTCGCCGGTATTCAGAACACCGGAATAAAGACGCACGAAAGTCAGCGTACCGACAAACGGGTCGGTCATGATCTTGAAGGCCAGTGCGGCAAACGGCTCGTCGTCGCGGTTCGACCGGGTAATCGGGGTTTCGCCATCAGCGCCAAAGCCCTTGATGGCCGTCACGTCGACCGGCGACGGCATCAGATTGACGACGGCATCGAGAAGTGGCTGCACGCCCTTGTTCTTGAACGCCGTGCCGTTGAAGATCGGCACGATCGCATTGGCGATGGTGCCCTTCCTCAGACACGCAATGAGCGTTTCCTCGGAAGGCTCGACGCCTTCTTCCAGATAAGCTTCCATCGCGTCGTCGTCATATTCGACAGCCGCCTCGATCATCCGGCCGCGGTAATCCGCCGCCTGGTCGGCGTATTCGGCCGGGATATCCTGATATTCGAATTCCGCGCCGAGGTTTTCATCCTTCCAGACAATCGCCTTGTTCTTCACCAGATCGATAACGCCGAGATATTCGGTTTCCGCGCCCAGCGGAAGCTGCATCACTACCGCGTTAGCGCCAAGCCGGTCGATGATCATATCGACGCAGCGATAAAAATCGGCACCGGTGCGATCCATCTTGTTGACGAAGCAAATGCGCGGCACGCCGTATTTGTCGGCCTGACGCCAGACCGTTTCGGACTGCGGCTCAACCCCGGCAACGGAATCGAATACGGCAACGGCGCCGTCGAGCACCCGAAGCGAACGTTCGACTTCAATCGTGAAATCAACGTGGCCGGGCGTGTCGATAATGTTGATGCGGTGGCCGTCCCATTCGCAGGTCGTCGCAGCAGACGTAATCGTAATGCCGCGCTCCTGCTCTTGAACCATCCAGTCCATGGTGGCTGCGCCATCATGCACTTCACCAATCTTATGAGAGGTTACTGTATAGAACAACACACGCTCTGTTGTCGTGGTTTTCCCAGCATCAACGTGTGCTGCGATACCAATATTTCGGTATAACTCTAATGACGTTACTGACACAGCATTATCCTCTTGATCAATTCCATCTAAAATGAGCAAAAGCTTGGTTAGCTTT
>JABJCS010000016.1 GCA_018665505.1 Alphaproteobacteria bacterium | reverse complement strand
CGTTTTAACAACAGTGACCCATCAGCCCAATTATCGCAGCTAAGGCAATGGGTTAGAACAAATATGGGCTAGTTATCTGGGACAGCCCCTTAAATTATTGTGAGAGCAGAACATGAGCGAGAGTGAAAAGCGGCTTGATACGGTGCGCTTGCAGGAAATAGTGCAAGGGTTCTGGCGCTCCGGGGCGTTGATGGCGGCAGTTGAGCTGGGGCTTTTCACCGCTGTCTCGAAAGGAGCGGGCACCTATGCAGAAGCCGCTACGGCACTCGACATTACGGAGACCAATGCGGAGCGGTTGATGACCGCCTGTGTGACGCTTGAATTGTTAGAGCTGGATGCCGCCGGTCGGATGTCGAATGCACCCGATGTGGAACGATTCCTAGTAGAAGGTTCATCGCGATACGCCGGTCCGTGGATGCTGTTCACCAAACCAAGCTGGAACGATTGGGGACAGCTTTCCGAAAAGCTCAAATCGAAAACGGTTGACCGTTTGGGGAAATATGGCGAGTTCACCGTTGAGAGGGCGCGCGAATACCATAAAGCGACCTATAGCATCGGCTTGGGAGCGGGGCGCCGATTTTCCCGCCACGTCGATATGTCGGGTCGCAAGCGGATGATGGATATCGGCGGCGGTTCCGGCGCCTACAGTATTGTCGCGACGCAGACGTATGATGGGCTCAACGCGGTTGTCTTGGATTTACCGGCAGTAGCGGTCGTGGCGAAGGAGTTCATCGCGGAGCACGGTGTGTCCGATCGCATCGATGCCGAAGCCTGTGATTTTACCGCCGATCCGTTTCCGACCGATTGCGATGTCGCGGTGATGGCCAGTAACCTGCCGATCTACAGTCGGGAAATCGTCGGGCAAGTCATCCAGAAGGCTTTCGATGCCTTATTGCCGGGCGGCGAGATGCATCTGATTGGGGAGACATTGGACGATGATCGCAGAGGTCCGGTCGGGCCGGCGCTCTGGGGGCTGAGCGAGGCGGTTATCGGAACCACAGGTCTTGCGCATACCAACGGTGACTGTATCGGGTATTTCGAGAACGCTGGTTTTGCCGAGGTGTCAGTTAACGAATTCGTGCCCGGCGCGTTGGTTCGGATTACCGGGAAAAAACCGGCTTAATCGTGATTAGTTGTGGAGAGGTAGAGTGACGTGAAAGGTCGTCCCTTTACCGGCCTCGGTTGTAAAACCGATACTTCCCTGATGCTGCTCGACGATCGCCTGACAAATCGCCAGTCCTAATCCTGTGCCACCAACCCGACGCGTATCCGAAGAATCGGCCTGAGTAAATTTTTCGAAAATTTGTGACTGGAACTCTTCCGGAATGCCGGGACCATTATCGGTGACCGAAATACGGATGAAACTCTCTTGGGTCTCAGCGCGTATCTGAACGGTACCTTCCTTGGGAGAATACTTCGTCGCGTTCGATAGCAGGTTCGCCATCACTTGAAGAATGCGCGTTCGATCGCCGTAAATGTGCGCTCCGTCGCTTTCATTATCCAACTCAACCGAAACGTCGAATTGGCTGGCATAGCCCGCATGCGCAGTCAGTGAATTTGCCAATACATCGGACACGTCGAGCTCTTCCATTTGATAGCTCATCTTGCCTGAGGCTATTTGCTCGACGTCCAGCAAATCGTTGATCAAGGCCATTAGCCGGTCGCCGTTGTCGCGGGCTATCTTTATCAAATCCGATGCTTGGCTCGATAGTTCCCCAAGCGCGCCGCTCGCCACCAGGCCTACCGAGCCCAGAAGAGATGTGAGCGGCGTCCGGAACTCGTGACTGACCGTTGAAATGAACTCGTCTTTCATGCGCAAAATAGCGCGCTGTTCGGTGAAGTCGCGGAAAATTGCTACATACCCGCCGGTCGGGATCGGATAGCTGCGAATTTCGATCCAACGTCCCGTGACCAACCGCTTTTCCATAATCACCGGTTCGGTGCCTCGGATTGTCGTTTCGTGCTCGGTGACGACGCGATCTAGATCGCCTTCGCCATATTCACCTCGGCTGGCCATCATATAACGGAAAGTCTTTGCCGGGCTGTCGGCGCTTACGATCAATTCTTTATTGAGTTCGAGAATTTCGAACAAACGATCATTCCAGCTGACCCACTCCAAATCATCATCGACGATCAACATCCCATCTGGCATCGCCCGTAGTGACGTCTCAACAATATTTGACTGTTCGTTTGCTTGGGCTTGAGGTTTTTTGACTGCCGAAATGTCGCTGGAAATCGTAACGATAGCGCCGTTT
>JABJCS010000202.1 GCA_018665505.1 Alphaproteobacteria bacterium | reverse complement strand
TAAAAGTAATGACGCTCATCGTTGTGTTTATATACGCGTTCTTCAAATTCGGTTGGGCAATGCGGCAACTGAATTACTGCTCGATTATGGTGGGGTCAGTCGGTTCAAGTGATAACGTGACTGAAAATGATCGCGAGAGAGCGAAAAACGCTGCGAATGTCGCCACCATCGCGTCGTCGCATACAAACCGAGGCATTAGAGCTTATTACTTCGGCTTGGCATTGCTCGCATGGCATATCCATCCGTTCGCTTTGATCGCATCGACGGTGACCGTCGTTTTGGTACTATATCGGCGTGAATTTCATTCACGCACCTTGCGTTTGATCGTCATGGATCAATCCGATGAGCAGAGAAAGAAATGAACGAACACGGCCTTAACAGTCTTCTCACTGTGGAAGAAATGGCGCGTGCCGATGCCATGGCGATCGACGCCGGCGTTTCCGGAGAAGCGTTGATGGAAGTCGCGGGTAAAGCAGTCGCGGATGCGGCATTGCAAAGCGGACTTGAGCGCATCGCCGTCTTATGCGGACCGGGGAACAACGGTGGCGATGGTTTCGTGGCAGCACGGTATCTTCGCGATGCCGGGAAGCAGGTTCGACTCGGGCTCTTGGGATCGCTCGACAGTCTGAAAGGTGACGCGAGAAAAAACGCCGATAAGTGGCAGGGCGAAACGGAAACACTGTCGCCGGATATTATGGAGAATGCTGATTGCGTTATCGACGCTGTATTCGGGGCCGGACTTGCAAGGGATCTCGACGGTGTCGCGCAAGAGACAATTGAAGCAATCGGCGACCGTTATTGTATCGCTGTCGATGTTCCAAGCGGCGTTCACGGCAATACCGGCGAAATCATGGGAACTGCCCATAAAGCTAATAAAACCGTAACGTTCTTTCGGCTAAAACCGGGGCATCTTTTGTTTCCGGGGCGGGAGTATTGCGGTGATGTTCAGCTTGTCGATATCGGTATTCCCGAAATCGTCTTGGATGAAATTTCTCCGAGGCATTGGCGCAACGCGCCGGATGTGTGGAAAACAGGATTTCCATGGCCTAGTTTCAACGATCACAAATATTCGCGTGGGCATGCCATTGTCGTGGGTGGTGCCGATATGACCGGCGCCGCACGGTTAGCGGTACAGAGTGCTATGCGGGCCGGGGCAGGGATCGTAACAGCAGCGGTCCCGCCGGAGGTTGTGACTATATACAAATTGAGCCTGCCGGGTGCTATAATTCGCTCGATTCGAGACACGGGTACATTTCGAGAATTGATCGAGGATCCCCGAGTTTCTGTTTGTCTGATTGGCCCCGGAAGCGGCGTGAACGTGGCGACGCGGGAGAAAACCCTCGCTGTATTGCGCCAAGGCTTGCCTGTGGTTCTGGATGCGGATGCGCTGAGTGTCTTTGAAGAGACGCGGGATTTATTGTTTTCGGGTATTCAAAGCCCCTGTTTGATGACACCGCATAAGGGAGAGTTCAATCGTTTGTTCGACGTTCATGGGGACAAGGTTTCGCAAGTGCGCGAGGCTGCGCGGCGGAGCGGTGCGACGGTGCTTCTAAAAGGTGCGGATACGGTTCTAGCGGCGCCGGATGGCCGCGTGGTGGTGAATGATAATGCCCCCGCCGATCTCGCGACCGCTGGTGCCGGCGATGTGTTAGCCGGATTTGCGACTGGCCTTATGTCTCAAGGTCTTGATCCGTTTGAAGCAGGAAGTATCGCTGTTTGGTTACATGGTGAAGCGGCACAGGCGATAGGGCCTGGGTTAATTGCTGAAGATCTACCGGACGCACTTCCAGATGTTCTAAGGTCTTTAAAAGAGAAGGAACGAGCATACGCATGACTGAAGCGGCAACACTCCTCCAACGTCTCAGGGGCGCATGGCGCGACATTACGGTTTCGATCTCCGGGAATATGAAACCCGATTTGTCGTCGACGAGCGATATCGACCACCTTCGCGAGCAGATGCAATCTTGTCTGGAAGCACGAGGTGGGGAAGTTTCGGCACGCAGTCGTGCCGCCACACTTGGGCAGACATATCTCGAACTCGATCGGAAAGGGCGGGAGCGATTTCTCAAAGTATTGGCCGAGGATTTCGGTATCGATGAAGAAGCCGTCAATCGTGAACTGACCGCGCTTCAAGAAGCAAAACCTCATGAACGTGCGAATAGCTACGCTGGTTTACGCCGCTCTTTAGAGCCGGGAAGAATTAAATTATTAATGCAATTCAATGGCTTGCCAGAAGGTGTGAAGTTTCTCGTTGACCTGCGTGCTGACCTTACCCGTCTGACGCGGAAAAGTGCTGCCTTCCGATCACTAGATAATGATCTTCGCCAATTATTGACCTCTTGGTTTGATATCGGATTTCTCGTACTGCAACGAATTGGTTGGGATTCACCGGCCAGCCTTTTGGAAAAATTGATCGCGTATGAGGCAGTTCACGAAATCCAAAGCTGGGACGATCTGAAAAACCGTCTCGATTCTGATCGACGTTGCTTCGCGTTCTTCCATCCAAGGATGCCGGAAGAGCCATTGATATTTGTGGAAGTCGCCTTGGTGAACGGTTTGGCTGGAAACGTTCAAGAATTGCTGGATAAGGATGCGCCGGTAATCGATCCGAACGATGCGGACACGGCCATTTTCTATTCGATCTCGAACGCGCAGAAAGGTTTGGCCGGGATCAGTTTCGGTGGATTCTTAATTAAACGCGTGGTCGACGTCCTGCAGGGTGAATTCCACGGTCTAAAAACGTTTTCAACCTTGTCGCCGATTCCAGGATTCCGTAATTGGCTGGATGAAGCATTGCCCGGTAAGGAAAAATTGCTTTCCGATAGCGAGATTTCAAACTTGCGTGAAGCCGCATCAATAACCGAGGAAGCGGGGAACCCATTACAAGTAATTCTCGCAACCGCGAACTGGTTAGAAGAAGAAGCAATTTGCGACGTTGTCGAGCCGGTATTGATGCGCCTTTGCACCCGTTATCTTCTGAAGGAGAAAGGCCGAGGCGGACGGGCATTAGACCCGGTGGGGCATTTCCATCTGACCAACGGCGCGCTTGTCGAAAGGCTCTGCTGGATGGGTAATGCGACAGAGCCCGGAATGGAACGCTCTTATGGGCTTATGGTCAATTACTTGTATCGACTCGATAAGATCGAAGAAAATCATGAAGCGTATACGGGTGACGGTAAGATAAAGGCTTCTAAAAATGTTAGTCGTCTTTTGAAGACTTGATGCTATAATAGTAAAAGCGCGACATTGAAACACGGCGTTTAATACAAGGTGGCCAAAGAGCCACGGGGAGCACGAAATGCCGCAGAGTGTCTTGAAATTGCACGGGAAAACCTGTGCAACATTGTTGAGTAATCGCAAGAGCGATGCCTTAAGCATGTTTATTAAACGCGGTCGTAAGGTCGAGTTTGTAAAGTGTGGATCGCTGTTCCATCGCACACATGCCGATAAATCAGTTGAGACGGCGCGTGTAATCGGGATGCGAACCGATAGCTATGGTATCCCGCATGTTCGCTATGAAGTCAGCGTGGCGCGGCGACAGATCCCAACCTCCTATTTCGAAGGGCCAAGAACCTTGGCGATCGAGACGTTCACGGATACCTATCGTGAACGTCTTCCAGTCGGCTAAGCGCGCTCTACCTCGGCAGTTCTTTTTCTCAATACGATTGCTTTGCTTGACCGGCCCGACCAGTGTTCTTATACAGGGCCGCTCGATGCGCCCGGATGAAGACCGAATTCC
>JABJCS010000201.1 GCA_018665505.1 Alphaproteobacteria bacterium | reverse complement strand
GTTACCAACGCAATTTCATCTGTCATCATCGTCGGCGCGCTGATCGCCGTTGGACCCGCCGGTGTTAATCTCTCCCAAGTGTTGGGATTCGTCGCGGTCATCCTGGCCTCAATCAATATTTTCGGTGGGTTTATCGTGACCCAACGCATGCTCCGCATGTACCGGAAGAAGAAATAGGGGCGCCGATATGACCGAAAATATGGCGTCCTTCGCCTATTTAATCTCCAGCGTTCTGTTCATCATGGCGCTGCGGGGGTTGTCGTCGCCGGAAACCGCGCGCTCGGGCAATGTCTTTGGCATCGTCGGGATGATCATTGCCGTCGGCACCACCCTCGTGACGCCGGGTGTCGTTAGCTATTGGATGATCTTGCTCGGCGTCTTGATCGGTGGCGGAATCGGTACGTTCATCGCCTGGAAGATCGAAATGACATCGCTACCGGAGCTGGTAGCGGCCTTCCATAGTCTTGTCGGTTTAGCGGCGGTTTGCGTTGCGGCTGCGGCATTCTTTCAGCCGGCGGCGTACGGCATCGGGACTCCCGGTAATATCGGCGTGGCCAGCCTCGTTGAGATGAGCATCGGCACCGCCATTGGTGCCGTCACCTTTACCGGGTCGATTATCGCCTTCGCCAAGCTTCAAGGCATCATGAGCGGCGCGCCCATAACGTTCCCGGGCCAACATGCGCTGAACGCCCTGCTAGGATTGTTGCTGATTGCCTTGGTTGTCTGGTTCTGTGATGCCCAATCCGGCGCGTTGTTCTGGAGCATCGCACTCTTGGCGTTTTTGATTGGTGTTCTGATCATCATTCCCATCGGCGGTGCCGATATGCCGGTCGTCATCTCTATGCTGAACAGCTATTCGGGCTGGGCGGCGTGCGGTATTGGGTTCACGCTTTCCAATATGGCGTTGATTGTTACTGGCGCACTGGTCGGTTCGTCGGGCGCCATTCTCAGCTACATCATGTGTAAGGGTATGAACCGCTCGTTCTTCAACGTCATTTTGGGCGGTTTTGGTGGCGAGACGGCCGGTCCGGCCGCGGATATGGGCGATCGTACGGTTCGCTCCGGCAGCGCCGAGGATGCGGCCTTCATCTTGAAGAACGCCGGTAGCGTTATAATCGTACCCGGCTACGGCATGGCGGTGGCTCAGGCGCAGCACGCGTTGCGCGAGATGGCCGATCTTCTGAAGAAAGAGGGAATTCGGGTGCGCTATGCCATTCACCCGGTCGCCGGACGGATGCCAGGCCATATGAACGTGTTACTGGCGGAGGCGAATGTCTCCTACGATGATGTCGAGGAATTAGACGAGATTAACCGAGACTTCGCTTCGACTGACGTCTCCTTTGTCATCGGTGCAAATGACGTGACGAACCCCCTAGCGAAGACCGACCCGACAAGCGCCATTTACGGCATGCCTGTCTTGAACGTGGAAGAAGCGGGCACGGTGTTGTTCGTAAAACGCTCGATGGGTTCGGGCTATGCGGGGGTAGACAATCCGTTATTCTTCCAGGACAACACCATGATGCTGTTCGCTGACGCGAAGGCGATGTGTGAAGATATCGTCAAAGCGCTGGAATAATCGCTTCCACGCGGCTTCCTAAAATAGTCAGACCCGCGCTAACACGGCGTGCCTTTTTCCAGATCGGTTTTATCGGATGTGTATCTTCCTGTCCGGGAAAAAGACGTGATAGGCAAAGGCGAAGTCCACGAAATAAGGAATATCGACCGGGCCATCAGGGCCAAATTTTGTGGCTGTGACATTGCCGACATCCCGCCCTTTGGCGATTTCGGGCACGTCGAGCGCCGAGTTTTGCCCCGGCGTCCAATTCAGGGTTACGCCATTCGGCAATTTCAATTGCTTCTTCTCCCGCAGGAGCGCCATCGACCAGGCTTGCGATTTATCTTCAAGCGAGACCACCCGTAGCATGGCGGGGATGCCTTTTGGCATATCGACAGTCAAAAAATGCGGATAAGGTCCGGCTTGTGTGTCGTAACCGCCATACGGATTGCAGCAATAAGTCTCCATGGAGGCATATGCGCCGGTCGGCGTGAGTACTTGGCCTTTCGGAAATCGCTCTTTGAAGTTTCGCCAGGATTCAAGGCGCACCGGCAACGCTTTCAGTTTCGTCCCTGTCATCGATCCGACGATGGC
Organism: Alphaproteobacteria bacterium; assembly: GCA_018665505.1. The sequence continues at coordinate 887 of JABJCS010000201.1, read as the reverse complement.
TTCGCCGAGGAACTGTTGCCACCGGCTTTCGGTTTGCCGGTCCCACATGACCAAATCGGAGTTCCGCAACTTACCGGTCGTACCGAAGTCCAAAACCGTATCGCCAACCCTGCGGTCAAACACCATCGCCGCATTGCATAAGGGGCAGAACGTCACCGTGATCGGAACGCCGCCAAGCTCGTCGTTGACGATCTCATGTCGCATCAGGATGCGCAGCGGATAGGCCTTCGCCTGGCCGTTGATCGACACGCCGATGACCGGCTCTATCTCGCCCAGCTCATCAATCTCCGAGACCGGTTTAAACGTCGGGTCGTCAATTGGCGGAATGCCGTCCTTGGGCGGGCCGCCCGATAGAATGTCCGTCAGGGGGATCGAATGCTTGGTGAAGTCCGTCTTGGGCCACTCGTGGCGCCAGTAATCCGGGTTGGCCGCCGCTTGGCTTGCCCAAAGACAGAGGAGTGCGATTACGCTGACAATCTGTTTCATATTCAGACTGTCCGACATTCCAGGTTTCAAATGCAATTCAACCCTGTGTGAAGAGGGTGCCGCTAGAGCGGGATGTCGGGTACCCAGCAATAGCCGTCGGGGTCGAGGATATAGGCTTCGCGTAGTCTATGCGGTTTATACAAAGCGCCGGCTAATACTGTATATCCGCCGGCTCGCGCCCGCGCTTCCGCCGTGTCTGGGTTGACGCCGTGCAGTCTAAACTCCGCACCTGCGCCGCGCCCGTCAATATTTGCGACGAAGCCCGCGAGCGGATGTTTATCGTAAGTATGGTCGGCGTGCAGCATCCATTCCATGTCGCCGAGTCGGAGGACGGCGAAGTCCGGGTCGGAATAGACGCACTGCGCGCTGAAGACCGTCTCGGCAAAGGAGACAGAAGCTGG
>JABJCS010000200.1 GCA_018665505.1 Alphaproteobacteria bacterium | reverse complement strand
CCGCGCGAGCCAAAGGCTCTATGATCTGGCCGAAAAGTACGGCCCAGAACGTCTCACCGATATCATGCAGGAAGTGCTGGATTATTCCGAACGCATGATGCGCACACTTCTCGAGAAACTGCCGGACGGTGAAGGCAGTTTCGAGGATTTTTGCGATGGCGACGGCATTATCGAGCAGGGCGAAGACGAAGACGCGACCTTTACCATCCGCATGAAAATCGCGAAGCACGGCGACACGATTGAGGTCGATTTCGACGGCACCGATCCCGCTGTCTCGGGACCGATGAATGCACCGCTCTCCGTTACCGCCTCCGGTGTTTACTGCTCCCTCAAGATGATCGTCGACCCGGACGGATTAATTCCCGCCAACTCCGGTGCGTGGCGACCGATCACCGTGTCCGCGCCCGAAGGCACCGTCGTCAACGCCGCCTTCCCCTCCCCGGTCGTCTATGCCAACCACGAGATGTCACACCGGGTCGCCGATATGACTTTCGGGGCACTTGCCGAAATCATGCCGGACCGGGTGATGGCCTGTAGCCAAGGCACCTCCGCGATCATGACATTCGGCGGTGTCGACTACCGAACCGGTGGCCGTTACGTGAGTTATGAATCCGTAAAGGGCGGTTTCGGCGCGCGACCGAACAAAGACGGTATCAACGCGCTATCATCGGGTATCGCCAATACCATGAACACGCCCATCGAAGCATTGGAAATGAGCTTTCCACTGCGCGTCGATTGCTACGAATTGATCCCGGATAGCGGCGGCCAGGGGAAATACAGAGGCGGCCTCGGTACACGCCGAGCCTGGACGGTGTTGGAGAAAACCGCACGGGCGACCGTTTGTATGGAGCGGACGAAATCACCGCCCTTTGGCGTTTCCGGCGGAGGCTCCGGTAGTTTGGGTAAGGCAACCTTGAGATTACCCAACGGCACGGAACAAAGCCTACCCAGCAAGGGCGCTTTCGATGTGCCAGCAGGCGGACAGGTAATATTGGAAGCGCCGGGCTCCGGCGGTTACGGTGATGAAGCTGAACGCGATCAAGCGGCAAACGAAAGCGATCTCGAAGACGGGTACGTGACGAACTAAGCGGTTCGTTTCCCGGATCAAACGCGTTCGAATTGGGTCCCGGCATTCAACTTCGCTTCCACCGGGATGACGATATCATTTGAGGAAGGATCGAATAATGGCAGGCAAACCAGAAATCCAAACCATGACCGCCGGTGAAGCCGTCGTTGACGGATTGATCCGGAACGGCATCGATACGCTGTTCTGTCTGCCGGGCATCCAGAACGATTTGTTCTTCGACGCGCTGCATGCGCGCACCGACGAAATTCGCCCCATTCACACGCGGCACGAACAAGCCGTTGCCTACATGGCGTTGGGAGCGGCGCAAGCGACCGGCAAGCCATCCGCGTTCTGTGTTGTACCGGGACCCGGATTCCTGAATGCAGCAACCGCATTGGCGACCGCATACAGCACAAGCTCAAAGGTCGTAGCGTTGCTCGGGCAAATCAACCTCGCGGCCATCGACCGGGGCTACGGCCTGTTGCACGAGGTCCGCGACCAGATCGGCATTCTGCGTACTATGACCAAATGGGCGGAACGGATCGAAAGTCCGGGCGACGCGGCACGCCTCACCCAGGAAGCTTTCCGGCAATTAGGTGCGGGCCGTCCGCGCCCCGTCGGCCTCGAATGTCCGATGGATGTGTGGGGCCGCAAGGCACCTGTCACCTTGCCGGGTGGGCCCGCCGAGGACGAAGTCCTTCCCGTCGACACGGACAAGGTAGAGGAAGCCGCCAAACTGCTAGGGGCTGCCAAAAACCCGATGATCGTCGTCGGCGGCGGCGCGCAGGACGCAAGCGTAGAGGTCCGCCGGGTCGCCGAGATGTTGGAAGCGCCGGTCTGCGGGTTCCGCCTGGGCCGCGGCGTACTTGATTCCCGCCATCACCTTTCGATCACCATGCCGACCGGGCATCGGCTGTGGAAGGATGTGGATGTGGTGCTCGGCATTGGTACACGCATGCAGCCGCATCAACAGCTTTGGGGTACCGACAAGGACCTCAAAATCATCCGGATCGATCTCTCGCAAGAGGAGATGGATCGCATCACCAAGGCGGATGTCGGGATCGTTGGAGATTCCGCCACGGTCTTAACTGCCTTGGCGGAAGCGCTGCCGAAACACAATTCAGCGCGCGCCTCCCGCAAGGAAGAGATGGATGAAGCTCGCGCCAAGACGATGGAAATGTTGTCCCCTCTTGCCCCGCAACTCGCCTATATCGATGCCATCCGCAATGCCTTACCGGAAGACGGGGTCTTCGTCGACGAGCTGACCCAAGTGAGTTACATCAGCCGCCTCGCCATGCCAGTTTATAACCCGCGCAGCTACATCGCGTCGGGGTACCAAGGCACGCTTGGCTGGGGTTATGCGGCGGGGCTTGGCGTGAAGGTCGCGCGGCCTGACGCGCCCGTCCTGTCGATCAACGGCGATGGAGGATTCATGTTCAACGTCCAAGAAATGGCGACCGCCGTGCGCCACGGCATCAATCTGGTCGCGGTCGTCTTCAACGATGGCGCGTTCGGAAACGTCCAGCGCATCCAGAAACTAAGCTACGGCAACCGCACGATCGCGAGCGATCTGACTAATCCCGATTTCGGAAAACTCGCGGATTCATTCGGCGTTGCCAGTCTCCGCGCCACGTCGCCCGACGCGCTGCAAGACCGGCTCGAGGAAGCCTTCAAGATGAACGCCCCGGTCTTGATCGAAGCGCCGGTTGGTGAAATGCCGGATCCGTGGAGTTCCGTATTGAACTTACCAAAAGTCAGAGGGTAGCGGAGTTATCGCGTCCACGAGAGGCTGATATGCGTCGGGTCTTTCTCGAACCTTCAACATTCGATTCGATACTATGGATCCAAGGGCCCGCAGCTCTGAAATACACCGAGGACGGCCCGACGACGACAAGCATGACTTGATCGCAGTTAAGCTGGGTCTTCCAGGGAAACTTTCTCGGCTATACGATCCGGTTCAATTAAAGGTCAAGAATGAGTACGATATCGTTTGAACCAAACTGGTTCAGATCAGCGGAATAAAACGTGTCGCGAGGAGAACTATTCTGGACGATCTTCCCAATTTTCTATTGAAGATCATAGCACCGTTTTTCTATCCATTGGCGCCGTTTACACGCGTGTTTTGGCTGCATCTGATCGGAGCGCTGCTACTTGCGTATATGGTCTACCGAATATCGCGCACGGGACAGAGAGCTTCCGATGTCGAGCCACAATCGGCCATCTCTCGGTTCTTCCGATTCTGTTTTCCCAAAGACGTCTATGGTCACGCATCAGCGGTTGTGGACTATAAATTCTACATCGTGAACCGGATCGCCCACGCTTTGATATTCGCACCCTTGTTCCTGGGTGCGCCCGTGGTTGCCGGTTGGCTGATCTCCTCCCTAGGGGCGCCCGTCGGATCAAGCGAAACACCCAATATTTTCACGGTTGGCATTTTTACAATTGCCGCCGTTGTCGCCTTCGACCTCGGCGTCTTCATCGCACATTTTTTGCAACACAAGGTCCCGTTGCTCTGGGAATTCCATAAGGTGCATCACTCGGCACAAGTTCTGACACCGATCACAGTGTATCGAATGCATCCGGTTGACGAGCTGCTTACCGGCTTATCGACGGCGCTGACCGTTGGCGCGGCGACGGGTGTTACAACATTGCTCCTAGGTACAGCTGTGGAGCCGATGCAGTTCTTCCAAGTGAACGCGATTTTGTTCCTGTATTATTTCCCGGCTACAATCTGCGCCACACTCATATTTGGCTGAACTATCCGCGCGGCATGTTGAACGTCCTGATCAGTCCCGCTCAGCATCAAATTCATCACAGCCGAGATGCAGTGCATTTCGATAAAAATCTCGGCTTTATGTTCTCGTTCTGGGATCGGATTACGGGGACGCTCTATATCCCCGAGACCAAGGAAGAACTGACTTTCGGATTGTCGGACGGCGAGGATCGAGCGTATGACGGCGTACTCGCATTGTATTGTCACCCATTCGCGAAAGCCGTCGCTCTCCTGCGCCGGACCTCGAAATGAGAAAGTCGCTTATTGCATTTGCCGCCGCGCTAGCCGCCTTCATCGGCTTCCTAGTGTCGCCACTGAGCACAGCTTTGCCAGATACGGTCTTTCTCTCGGAGATGACATGGCTGGAGGTCGAGGAGGCCATGAAGCAAGGCAAAACTGGGGTCATCGTGCCGACCGCAGGGCTTGAGCAAAACGGCGTTCATGTCGTCCTCGGCAAACACCATTACATCGTCCGCCACACGGCGGAGCAGATCGCGCGGACCTTACGGACCACCCTGGTCGCCCCGGTCATCGATTACGTGCCAGAGGGCGATATCCAACCACCCAGCGGACATATGCGTTTCGCCGGCACAATCAGTATTTCGCCCGCCCTATTCGGGCAAATCCTGGAGAGCACGGCAAGGAGCCTGCGCGCACAGGGATTCGAACGGATCTATTTCCTCGGCGACAGTCTCGGCAATCAGAAACCGCAAGCCGAGGTCGCGGCAAAGCTCAATCGCGAATGGACGAATGAGATAACCCGTGTCCATCACATCGGTGACTACTATGCGAAGAACGGTCAGGTCGAGTGGCTCAAAGCGAAGGGTGAGACGGAATTCAGTATTGGCGGCCATGCCGGCATCCGCGACACGTCCGAGTTATTGGCGGTAAATCCAGATGGTGTCCGCCCCTATATGATTCGCCCGCGGGCCGGCTTTCACTTGGGAGTCACGGGCGCCAGCGGAGATGCTGCCAAGGCCAGTGCCGAAATCGGTCGAAAAATGATTGATCTAAAAGTCGAAGCAGCGCTACGGCAAATTCGGGCACTCGACGCCACGAAGACGCAGTGACCCCAGCTTAGCTGTAATAATATTTCGGATCGTCGGCGATGGTGAGGCGGTGAAGCAACCGCGCGTGCCCCTCATAACCGCCGGTCGCCTTGTGAAGAACACAGCGATTGTCCCACAGGACCAGCATGTCCTTCTCCCACTTGTGCCGGTAGACAAATTCGGGGCGATCGAGCCATTCGCGTAATTCCACCAGGAGCTCTCCCGTCTCGTCTTCCGTCGTCTCTTCCAGATCATAGATGTAGGAACCGCCGAATACGCCAAGGCGGCCTGTCTCGGGATGGGGGCGGATCAACGGATGGCTCTGACTCGCTAGTGCACTATCGGATGGTCTGATCGACATGCTGCCTTTGTAGGTATCCTTGGAATATCGCCCTTCCTTCGAATACGCGCGCTTGGCGGAGTGGCAGGCCATTTTATCCGATAGTTTCTGGCGCAAACTCTCCGACATTTCTTCCCATGCCTTATGTTCGTTGGCGAACAACGTATCGCCGCCGATTGGCGGAATGTCCAAGCCGTAAAGACAGGTCGCTGCGGGCGGCGTGCTCATGAAGCTCCAATCGGAATGCCATACTTCTGCGAATAAAGGTGCGGTTTCGTCTGCCTCGCGCCGGACCGCGGCAATGCGATCATGACCTTCAATCGGTGCAAAATAAGGATCGTCGCCGATGGGACCGAAATACTCGGCGAAGCGAACCAACCTGTCATTGTCGAGTGTTTGGTTCGGAAAGATGAGAACGTGATGCGCCAACCATGCCGACCGGATCGTCTTTAACGTATCGGTGGACACGTCAGCGCAAAAATCAACACCGCGCACCACAGCGCCACATGCCTGTCCGGTAGGGGTTATCTCTAGCATCGCTTCGCTCCCTCGTCGTATTGCCTTTGCGTTACCGAGCGTCCTGCCGCTCGATCCATCCACCGCCCAGCACCCGGTCGCCATCATAAGCGACGCAGGCCTGTCCCGGAGAGACGCCGTATTGCGGTTCCGCAAAGGTGACCTCGACACGACCGTCGCCGGTCGCGCGCACGCTCGCGG
>JABJCS010000199.1 GCA_018665505.1 Alphaproteobacteria bacterium | reverse complement strand
GTGCCTTGGCGGCTCGGCAATTGATGAACTTCGTAATTGCGACCGAGGACCGTGCGGGCTCGCTCGCGCGCAATCTCGGGCGTCGGCCCCACGAAAATATCGCGCGCAATGCGCCAGTCGCTGCGGCTCGGCGTGTTTCCGACGCCGTTAGCTCCTTCCATCACCGTCTCCCAGTGACCCGGTAGAAACGCGCGGGAGAGCAGAGAGCTCGACATCGGCGACCAACCGCGTTCCCCAGCGATCCGGAGGGACTTCGAATTCGGCGTGCTGGCCGCCAGCGCGATCGGCGGATGCGGGAGCTGCATCGGCTTCATGTGAAGGCCGCGTTCCGTGACGGGATTCAATTTCGGCGCTTCAATTTTAAAAAATTCACCCTGATGGCTGTACGTGCCGTCTTCGGCCACCCATAGGCCCAAAATGACATCAATAGCCTCTTCAGCCCGCGCTCGGCCTTCGCTCGGATCGAGCCCCATCAGCGCCATGTCTGTTGGAATGCCGCCGAGCCCGATGCCCCATTGGAATCGCCCCCGCGACAGATGATCGAGCATTGCGAGACGATGAGCCAGATAGACAGGCTCATGCATACCCAACAAGGTTACACCGGTGCCGAAGCGAATCTTTTCGGTCAGCGCTAAGGCTTTCGCTATCAACAGATCAGGTGCCGGAGCGTTCTCCCATTTTTCGGTGAAGTGCTCGCCGAGCCAGGCTTCGTCAAAACCGACCTTATCGGCCAGGACGAGTTGATCGATGTCCCGATCGTAACAATCCGCAACTTCCCGGTAAGAGGGATGCAACGGCATCATAAAAAGGCCGAGCTTCATAAATGGGATTCCTTCGATTTCTCTTGTGATTGGAATTTAGGTGCCCACGGGTTTGTATCCAGGGGACACACTCTTATTCTCGACGCGCGGAGATAATTCGGCGCATATTCCGAGAATGAGGAGAACGTCGACATGACATTGAAAAAACGAGGACTGGTTCCCGAATTCTGCGTCTCAGATATCGGAGTGAGCCGCGCATTCTACACTAATGTTCTTGGCTTTGATGTAGCCTTCGAACGGCCGGAAGACGGATTTATCTATCTGTCTCGAGAGGGAGCCGAATTGATGTTGGATGCTATCGAGACAGGACGGACTTGGCTCACCGCGCCCTTGGAAGCCCCGTTCGGGCGCGGCGTTAATTTGCAAATTTGGACCGAAGATGTGGCCTCGCTCTATCGCTGCGTTGAAGCAGCGAACGCGACCGTGTTCCTCCCCTTGGAAGAAAAATGGTACCGCATTGGAGAGATGCACGGCGGAAACAAGCAATTCGTCGTCCAAGACCCAGATGGCTACCTGCTGCGGTTCGCACAGGATTTGGGGATGAGATGAACCGCTCTCTCCCCCCATGCCAAAGACGGCGTCGCGCGCTATTCTTAGTGCAAACCAAATTGAATGGAGAGAATCATGGCACTAGAAATCATTGGCTTCCCCCGGTCCAACTTCGTGCGCAGCGTCCGCATGGTCGCCGAGGAAAAGGGCGTGCCCTACGAGCTCCTCGCCGAGTTTCCGCATTCAGACACGGTAAAGGGTCTCAATCCGACCGGCAAAATTCCGGCGATGCGTCATGACGGGTTAGAGCTCTGCGAATCGCTTGCCATCGCGCGCTATATCGACGACGCCTTCGACGGCCCGAAGATGATCCCGGAAGATCTGAAAGCGGCGGCGCATGTAAACCGCTGGACGGCTTTCGCCGCCACCGAAGTGGACCAGATGCTGATGCGCAACTATGTGGTCGAATATGCCTTTCATAAGGACGACGATGGCAATGTCGTGCGCACAAAGATCGACAAGACCATCAAGCGCTTCCCCAAAATGTTCAAGATGTTGGAAGACGCAGCCTCCGCCGGATGCTTCGGCACCGCGTCGTTCAGTATGGCTGATTGCTTCGTGATGCCGATTTTAAATGCCACCAACATGTGGGAAGAGGGCAAGGAAGCCATCGCGAATTCGCCGAAGCTCAACACGTACTTCACGAAGAATCAGGACCGCGAGAGTTTTAAAGCGACGGCGCCCTAATCGTCATGGCGACGGGCAGTATCGATACCGGCACCGATCAACTCCTGTGTGAAGTCAGGGAGCGGGTTGCCGTCATCACGCTCAATCGTCCCGAATCGCGCAACGCGCTTGGCGATATCATCACACCCGCCTTGCGGCGCATGATCCGCGAGCGTGGCGAGGACCCGGATGTAGGCGCGTTGCTGATCACCGGAGCGGGCACGGCCTTTTGCGCCGGCGGCGACGTCAAGGGCATGGCGAATGCCGGCCCGGCTGTCGAGATGACGCCGGACCAAAAAGTGGCACGCCTGAAGGAACGCCAACGCACCTTGACCGGCGCACTGGTCGCGGTACGCAAGCCAACCGTCGCCGCCTTGCCGGGACCGGCGGCGGGTGCGGGTCTCGCCATCGCGCTCGCCTGCGATATCCGTATCGTGAGCTCTTCCGCCTTCATCAGCACCGGTTACGCACGGGTCGGGCTGTCCGGTGATTACGGCATCGTCTGGTTGCTGACTCGATTGGTCGGCACGGCCAAGGCCCGGGAATTGCTCTTCACCGCCGACCGGGTCGATTCCGCGACATGCGAACGGTTGGGTCTGGTCAATCGCGTGGTGCCGGACGAGAGTTTTCGCGACGATGCGTTCGCCTTCGCCAAATCCCTGGCGGACGGCCCCGCCGTGGCGTTGCGGCACATGAAGGACAATCTCGACGATGCGCTGACGCAACCCTTCCTCACCGCGCTGGACGGGGAGGCCGAACGTCTCGTGCAAAGTGCCCAGACCGACGATCACAAAGAAGCCGTGCGCGCCTTCGTAGAGAAACGAAAGCCGAATTTTACCGGGCAGTAGTTGATTTTACGCCAACGGCACTATCGCTTGCGCTTCCGGTCTTGTCTCGGCGAAGGAGGATCGTGCCTCCAGTTTCTCCGAGTATCGCACTAAGTCCAGATACCGGTCTCGCCACTCGAATCCCGGCAAGCGCAAATCCAGATAGGCCAAGGCGCATCCAGCCGAGATATCCGCAAGCGTAAGTCCGTCGCCGATAGACCAATCCCGCCCGGCCAAACTATCGGAAAGACCCGCGACACCCGCCGCGACTTTCGCATTCTGCCGAGCAATCCAATCGACGCTCCGCGCCTTCGCCGGGCGTTGGCCTTCAAGTACCAACAGCACGACCGCATCGCAGATACCCATCGCCAAGGCATCGATTTGCCGCGCCGATATGGCGTCTTCCGGCGCGGGCGGCATTAGGCTCGGTCCATTTAAAGTTTCAAGGTAATCGACGATCACGTGGCTCTCATAGATCGCGCTGCCATCCTCCAACAACAGGACCGGAACCTTGCCGAGCGGATTATGCGTAGGGGCAAGTGCATCGGCATTCCAGGGATTACTCACTACTTCCTCGTACGGAATATCCTTCTCGCGAAGTGCGATCCGGACCTTGCGCGCGAAGGGGCTCGGTTTGGCGATAATAAGCTGCACGGGCTTGCTTCCTGTCGTCTATTCCCAATCACGCTACGTTACTTCAGAGATCGCCAACAGCAAGAGGAAGCAGGCCATGGCCGACAGTCTCGCGAAACAATACAAGGCGCTCCTGGAAGCGCC
>JABJCS010000198.1 GCA_018665505.1 Alphaproteobacteria bacterium | reverse complement strand
CTCGGGATAGCCGCTCCGTCTGAGTGGCGGTTCCCGCAAGGGCCTGTCGCATATGCAGGTCGGTCAAATGCAGGATGCGCAGCCGGTCGCCGGCCATATCTGTCTCCATGACGAAAAAGCCCACCCTCGCAGAGAGGGCGCATTTCCGCCAAAGGGTTACGCGGCGCTCGTGCTAGCGAGAGCGGTCCGCTTATCCTGACGCATCACCAACGTGTCGTAATCGTTCATCAACTGCCGGGTGGTCTCGCCCGGCGTGAATTTATGATCACCGATTTCGGACACCGGCGTCACTTCGACCGCTGTCCCCGTAAGGAACACTTCCGTCGCCTGCGAGAGCTCTTCCGGCTTGATATGTCGTTCGATGACTTCAATGCCGCGCTCTTTTGCCAGTTTCATGACGGTTCGCTTGGTAATTCCGTCGAGGAAACAATCCGGATCCGGCGTGTGCAGCTTACCGTCGGGCATCAGCATAAAAATATTGGCGCCGGTCGCTTCCGCGATATAACCGCGGTAATCCAACATCAACGCATCGGCAAAGCCTTCGGCTTCCGCGTCGTGCTTCGAGAGCGTGCAGATCATATAGAGCCCCGCTGCCTTGGTCTTGCAGGGGATCGTCGCCGGATCGGGGCGGCGCCACTTCGCCCATTTCATACGGATACCCTGCATCCGAGCTTCCGGCGAGAAATAAGCGGGCCAATCCCACGCGGCCACCGCGACGTGAATGCCGGCTTTCTGCGCCGACACACCCATCATGCCGGCACCTCGCCAAGCAATCGGACGTAGATAGCCGTCCGTGATGCCGTTTTCCTTGACCAACCCCTCGCAGGCAGCATCAATTTCGTCCAGTGTATACGGAATCTCGAAATCCATGATCCGGGCGCTTTCGAAAAACCGTTCCGTGTGTTGGCGGAGTTCGAAAATCTCACCACCGTAACAGCGCTCACCCTCAAAGACAGCCGACGCATAGTGCATGGCATGGCTCAAGACATGCACATTTGCCTCTTTCCACGGCACCATTTTCCCGTCGAACCAAATCACTCCTGGACGGTCGTCGAAGGCTTCATCATCCATCTCACTCGCTCCTGCGCTGTGCCGCGATAATATAATGTCGCAGCGCTGATAGTTTCATTCGCGATATTATCTATCGCTTACTCATTACGACACTTAATGTCGATCAAGGTTGCGCGATGTAGCATTTCAAGGCATATATGTCAACATGACTGACGTATATTCCAAGAATAAATCGGACGACCCGGGTAATCCCGATGCCCTCAGCGAAGAATCTCTGCGCCAAGCAATTGAAATGCTGTTCTTCGCCTATCGGGATTTCACCTCGGGTCCGGACGAAATCTTGACAGAGTACGGCTTCGGGCGCGCCCACCACCGTGCCATTTATTTCGTCGGCCGCAACTCGGGCCTGACCGTATCGGCCCTTCTCGACATCCTGAAAATCACCAAACAAAGCTTGAACCGCGTCCTCAGCCAACTCATTCGTGAGGGCTTTATCGAGCAGACGCAGGGAACCCGCGATCGACGACAACGGTTGTTGAGTCTGACCGAAAAAGGGAAAATGCTGGAAGAACGCTTGACGGAAAACCAACGCCAACGGATTGCCGGAGCCTATACGGCGGCGGGAATTTCGTCGATCGATGGGTTTCGCAAGGTCCTGCTCGGCGTCATGTCGAGCGATGATGATCGCCAACGCTTTGAGTAGACGGCACGGGGACGGAGAGAACAGAAAGAAGGAGCCGACGGGCGGATGCTGACGGACAACACGCCGCATATCTTGGTCATCGACGACGATCGGCGCCTGCGTGATCTGCTGCGTAAATACCTCAGTGACAATGGATTCCGCGTCACCGTGGCAGCGGAAGCCGGGGAAGCCCGCCAACGCATGTCGGGCTTGCGGTTCGATCTCCTCGTCCTCGACCGTATGATGCCGGGGGAAAACGGCCTCGATTTTGCGAAATCCCTACGCACCTCCGATAGCGTTCCGATCCTGATGCTCACCGCGATGGGCGAGGTCGATGCCCGGATCGATGGATTGGAAGCGGGTGTCGACGATTACCTCGCCAAACCGTTCGAGCCGCGAGAATTATTGCTTCGAATTCGAATGATTTTGCGCCGGTCCGAGGAGACCGCCGTGCCGACGACGCGCATTCGCCTTGGCCGAGTCGAATACGATCCAACGCGTGAATCCTTGACGCTCGACGGCGACCCGTTGCGCTTAACCAGTGCCGAATCCAGCCTATTGTCCGCACTCTCGGAGGAACCGGGTGCGATCTTGAGCCGGGACGAACTAACCCAACGTTGCGCGATCGAAGGCGGCGAGCGGGCCATCGACGTGCAGGTAACGCGCTTGCGCCGCAAAATCGAACCCGACCCGCGGGTCCCACAATATCTGCAGACCGTGCGGGGCCGCGGTTATGTCTTGCGGCCGGATTAATAATTCGCATGCGCCCCGGACAAATGATCAAACGCATTTTGCCGAAATCTCTATTTGGCCGCTCGCTGATGATCATCATCACGCCATTGGTCCTGTTACAGGTCGTCTCTACATGGGTCTTCTTTGACCGTCACTGGGACACCATCACGCGCCGCCTCGCCAGTTCCATCGCCGGCGACATCGCATGGGTGCTAGAGGAAATGAGCGAAGGATTAGGGGCGAAGGAAAGAGCCGAGCTTTTTACGCGAACCCGCCATCATAAAGGCCTTCAAATCGTCCTGCGCCCAAACCAGATACTGCCAAACCAAAAACCAGATTATACCGGCATTATCGATTCAACCATGGCGCATGCACTCCAGGAACGCGTTCAGCGACCGTTCATGCTGGACACGTCTTCCTTCAAGACGCGCGTGATCATTTACATTCAGATGCCGTCCGGCGTGCTTTCGATCATCGTGCCGGGCAAACGGTTGTTCAGCTCGACCACCTATATTTTTGTTCTCTGGATGGTCGGCACCTCCTTGGT
>JABJCS010000197.1 GCA_018665505.1 Alphaproteobacteria bacterium | reverse complement strand
TCTGCTCTTCCGTGAACCTACTGCGCTTCATCGTCTATCTCCTTCAATTGGAAACAGACCCTAACTTCAAATCGGAGGCAACTCTGGGGGCAAGGTCAATATTGCCACAATGAACCAACAAGCGATGTATGGAATCTGGGGACAGTCACCCAGTTGGCCAATGTTGGAAATAGGATTAGGAGGGATTGCGGTGATTGGAGACCAAACCTTCTGGACTCAGACAGCGATCGCTCCCGAGATTTCATCTGTCTCAAAGAAATATAATCGACAAATTGTCGAATATATGCTAACATCCGCAGATGATCAATCCGCGAAAATTCTCTACAGCGCTTCTCTGTAGCCGTAATTCGATCAAATCAGCGGTATGCTATTACCGCAATTCTACGGTGCATGGGGTTGTTCCTCGATTTTTCATGAGTCCGCACCCGATATCTTGGTCCTGCCCCGTGCGAGCGCTATTCTTATTGGCACACCATGAGCGAGCCTAGAGTGATGAGCATCAAATCGATGAGCCACTTGGTCGATCCCGAGAACGGGTTGATAGACCGCAGTATCTTCACCAACCGGGATATCTTCGAGCAAGAGCAGGAGCGCATCTTTACCCGCGCCTGGCTGTTCGTCGGGCATGAGAGCCAGATTCCCGAGCCGGGGGATTTCATCTCCTCGCGCATGGGAACGGAGCCGGTGATCCTGTGCCGCGATCGGGAGCGGCGCATCCGGGTCTATCTCAATTCCTGCCGCCATCGGGGCATGAAGGTGTGCCTCTACGACGAGGGCAACACCAATGTGTTTACCTGTCCTTATCATGCGTGGAGTTTCGGGCTCGACGGCTCGCTTGTCGGGCTTCCGCAGCAGGAGCAGCTCTATCCCGGTATGGATAAGTCCCAGTGGTCGCTGATCGAAGTAGCGCAGTTGGAGAATTACAAAGGCTCGATCTGGGCGACTTGGGACGCTGCGGCGCCGCCATTTTTGTCGTATCTCGGCGGAGCGAAAGAGCATCTCGATCTAACCCTCGATCATCGCGACGGTAGCGAGGGCGGATCGGAGGCTTTCGTCGGTGTTCACAAATGGGTCGTGCCATGCAATTGGAAATTGCCGTCGGAAAATTTCCTCGGTGACACCTACCACAATATCAGCCATCGCTCGGTCGATCTTGTCGGCATTGGGCCGAGTGCGGCGCGGGGCACCAAGGGACGGCGCGACGGCGAGCTCGACAACGCCCAGCACCTCTGGGTGAGTTTTCCGGGCGGGCACGGTGTGCACAGCGCCATGAAACCGGCGGACGCGGAGTACATCGAGGCGTTTCAGGATAATCCCGTGGTCGCGGCGTATTACCGCCACTGCTATGAGGAGCGGAAGCGGCGGCTCGGCGATAAATCCCGCTTGCTGCCCTTCGTCGGCACGATGTTCCCGAATACTTCTTATCATGGCGGCCAACCGAGGGCGCTCTGCGTTTGGCATCCGCACGGGCCGGAAGAGACGGAGATTTGGCGCATTTTCCTGGTCGATGCGAACGCACCGCCGGAAGTGAAAGAGCTGCTGCGGCGCTACTACATGCGCTATTCGGGCCCGGCCGGAATGACCGAACAAGACGATATGGAGAACTGGAACTACGCGACGGCGGGTGCCCGCGGCCCGATCGCGCGGCGCCATCCCTTCAACTATCAGCAATCCATCGGCAAGGTGGAGACGGGCCACTCGATGTCCGGCCGCGTCGCGACCCAAATCACGGAGGAGAACGCGCGTCAGTACTATCGGCACTGGGGGCTCTATATGGAGGGGGCGGATTGGGACCGCCTCTATCAGGGCGATGCCGCGAATGCCGAGGCGGCGGAATGAGTGCCGCCTTGAAGCCGGCACCATTGCCGCGCGACGAGGCCTATTTTCGCCTGCGCGGTATTGCCGAGGACTTTCTGTATGAAGAGGCGGAGTTGCTGGATGCCCGTGATTTCGGCGCCTGGCTCGAGCGGCTCTCTGACGAGTTGACCTATTTCATGCCGATGAAGCGGAACGTGAAAGCGGGCGAACATGCGACCCGTGAGAGCACCCGGGAAGGGCGCGACATCAATTGGTTCGAGGAAGATAAGTGGACCCTCACCAAGCGCGCCGAGCAGATTATGACCGGTGTCCACTGGGCCGAGGAGCCGCTCTCGCGGGTCTGCCATATGGTGAGTAATATCCAGCTGACCGATATTCGCCCCACAACCGAAGGCGCGACGGAGCTGGACGTGCGCAGCCGGTTTCTCGTCTATCAAAACCGGGTTGAGCACGAGGCCTATTTCTTTGTCGGGAAACGCAGCGATACGCTGCGTCTCGAGGACGCGGTTTGGCGTTTGTTGCGGCGCGAGGTGGAGCTCGACCAGAATGTGTTGTTGGCGAAAAACCTGACGGTTTTTTTCTAGGGGAATGTGAATGGGAATTGAAGTTCGAAAACTGGGCGGGCCGATGTTGGCGGAGATCGTCGGCGCGGATGTGTCGAAGCCGTTGAGCGAGGCCGATAAGGCGATCGTCAATCAAGCCTTCATCGATCATTGCGTGCTGGTCTTCCGCGATCAATTCATGGAGCCGCCGGAAGTTCTGGAGCTGTCCAATGCGTTTGGGCCGGTCGAGCCGCACATCACGGTCAAATACCGCCATCCCGAATACCCCGATCTGATCGTCATGACGAATATGAATGAGAAGGGCGAGATCGACGCGCATGAGACCGCGCGCGGTGTCGGCTGGCACACGGATATGTGCTACATGCCGCTGCCCGCGAAGGCGACGCTTTTGCACACGATTGAAATCCCGGAGACAGGCGGCGACACGTATTTCGCCAATATGTATATGGCGCTGGAGGAGATGCCGGCGGATTTGCGGGACCGGATCGAGGGTTTGCGCGCCACCTTCCGCTATGGTGGCCGCGCGGCCGAGCGGAATTTGCGGTTGGAGAAGGAAGATCAAGATAAACCGCTGCAGGATCACCCTATCGTAAAGCGTCACCGCGAGAGCGGGCGGGAGTCGCTCTTCGTCAACCCGACCCACACGGTCGGTATTCTCGGATGGGAGGACCAGGCGGCACAAGGGTTGCTCCAGGAGGTCTACGAATGGGCGGGGCAGGAGCGTTTTCAGGCCTGCCACGTTTGGCGCTCTGGGGATACGGTGATCTGGGATAATCGCTGCTGTTGGCACTCCGCGACGGGAGAAAACCCGCTCCGCCAACCGCGCCGTTTCTACCGTGCAACCATTGCCGACCGGGCGCATTGACACACCAAGCTGGCCGCGCAACCTACGCGGTCCCGTGCAGGGCTGTTTGATATAGGGGCGAGCCTGGCTCATCTGTTGTTTGATTGTGTTTCGTTTTGTCCTTTCGCGTTCGAGTAAAATAGTTTCGCCGCGCCCAAAGTAGACGTCAGCAGGTGT
>JABJCS010000015.1 GCA_018665505.1 Alphaproteobacteria bacterium | reverse complement strand
GATAGCTGCCCTGCACGACGGCGAACACGGTGATCCGCCTGAACGGAGCGAGTATTATTACATCGCCTGGGTGATCGGAATGTTGGGGGCGGTCGCGCTGGTTGGATTCCCGTTCGGGTGCGCATTGTTCATATTTGCCTTTACGAGTTGGCATACGGATTCGTCGCGGATTAGGAACGCCGTGATGGGGATCGCTGGCGTCGCTTTTCTCGGTCTCATGTCTTATTTTCTAACACTGAGATATCCGGCGGGCTTGCTCCAAAGCTTTGTAGAGATGCCTTGGTGGCTCGGTGGGTAAGAGGGGGGTGACCCCGCAGTTTTCCGGCCATCGCGGTAAAGGCTCGGCAGTCTCTGGCGAAGATCGACAAATATAAAAACCGCAGACCGGGATTCCGTTTCGCGCCTTACGCCATGTGACTGTTATTTGTCCGATCTAGTTCCAAATGCACGGACGATCAAACGGTCTATAGGTTTGCATCTGCGCGGACTTGTCACCTTTGGGGAGGGTGACGCGGCACCAAGCTAGTCCCGTATGCTGGAACACTAGGCGCGCTTTAGCTTCGTCTTTAGAGTAATTGTGGTGTGGAGAATGAAGTCATCGGGCGGAGATATGTTCTCGGCTCCAATACGTCGCACTAGCCATTCAGTCTAATGTCAATGCGATATGCAGTGCGAGCTTTTGGAGAATTCGATCCAAGGTCGCTCGGTCGTCTTCATCGAGAATTTGGAAGCCTTGCGTCTCTCGACTTCGAAACCGTTCCATGACTCTATCGTGTAGTTCTCGGCCGCTTTGGGTAATTGTCAGGCGCGCTTGACGACCATCTTCCGGGTCGGGGACACGATCGATATATCCTTCGTTGAGCATGCGGTGAACCGCGCGGGAGATGGTGTTGCGGGGCCGTTTGGACATCTCCGCCACGTCGCGTGCGGTCAGCACCGGGAAGTGTGACAGGCAAAACAGCAGTAGATACTCTCCGCGTGATAAATCAAAGTCGCGCTTGACCGCATCGTAAAGCGGCAACACCAACGCATTGGCGATATAGGAGAGCCGGTAAAGGTCGGGCACTTCCGCGCGCTCGAAGAGCGCCGTCAGGTCTTCCGGCTCGGGTAATACGTCATTGGTATCGGCATGGCGCGGCAATGGCGAAGTCTCCAACTGAGCTTGGCGCGCGGCTAGTGTAAATGGGCCGGGACCAAGTGGGTACGGTTATATGTTCCATTTGGAACGAATGTCGCAATTTGTATCTTCACGCCCGCTCGAACCCGCGGGCGACTTCCCAATCGGTGATGCGGCGGTCGTATTCGTGCTGTTCCCAACGTGCTGCGTGGACGTAGTGATCAATCACCTCGTTGCCAAAGGCCGACCGCAACATATCGGATTGATCGAGTGCGACCGTGGCGGCGCGTAAGGTCGACGGAATTTCCCGAATCTTGGCATCGCTATAGGCGTCACCGGTGAACGCTGGTTCCAACTCACTTTGCCTTTCGATGCCGTCTATGCCCGCGGCGATTAGGGCCGCCATCGCGAGATATGGATTCAAATCGGCGCCGCCAATCCGGCATTCTATTCGCACTGCGTCTGTCTCGCCGGCGCAAATGCGATATCCGGCGGTTCGATTGTCCATTGACCAAACCGCTTTTGTCGGCGCGAAGGTACCGGCCATGAAACGTTTGTATGAATTGATATACGGCGCGAGGAAATAGGTCGTGGCGTCAGCGTGGTTTAACTGTCCGGCAAGATACTGGCGCATGAGGTCCGACATGCCGTGTTCCTTATCGGGGTCGAAGAATAGAGAGCTTCCGTCCAAGCCTGCGAGCGATTGATGGATGTGCGACGAGCTGCCCGCGTGATCGTTGTGCCATTTCGCCAGGAAGCTAAGCGAGCGTTGCTTACTCCAGGCAATTTCCTTACAGCCGTTTTTCATAATTGCATGGCGGTCCGCCATGGTTAGTGCATCGGTATAGCGGACATTGACTTCTTCCTGTCCAGCGCAGGCTTCGCCTTTGGAGTTTTCCACGGGAATATCCGCGCCATTCAATCCGTTCCGGATGGCGCGCATGACTTCCTCTTCCTTCGTCGTCTGAAAGATGTGGTAGTCTTCGTTATAGGAGCTGATGGGCGTCAGGCCACGATGGCCGAGAGTTTGCGCTTCTTCGTAACTTTCACGGAAAAGAAAGAATTCGAGCTCCGAGGCCGTATAGGGGATCATTCCCATATCGCGCAGTCGGGCGACCTGGCGTTTCAAGATGGCGCGGGGTGAGTGTGGAACTTCCGCATGGGTGTGATGATCAAGAACGTCGCACATCACCAATGCCGTGCCGTCCAACCAGGGAATGCGGCGGATCGTCTCTAGGTCCGGCCGCATCGTATAGTCGCCGTATCCGGATTCCCAACTGGTCGACTGATAACCCTCAACGGTTTCCATCTCCAGATCAGTGGCTTGAAGATAGTTGCAGCTATGGGTCTCCTTCCATGCGCTGTCGATAAAGAATTCTGCTTGCATGCGCTTACCCATTAAGCGGCCTTGCATGTCGACTTGAACCGCTAGAACAGTATCGATTTCATGCCGATTGACGGCTTCTTTGAGGTCTTCGAAATTTAGTTTGCCCGCCATATCCCCACCGATCCTTGAGCTACTCCCCAATCGTTGGACAGATTTCGTCGTAATTTAAGCTACTCTCTGCACCTGCTGATCGGGTTGGTTAGTTTCGATGTTTTGCCAGTAGGCCACGGCGGGAGGTTGTCCGCCAAGGGCCGAGTGGGGTCGTC
>JABJCS010000196.1 GCA_018665505.1 Alphaproteobacteria bacterium | reverse complement strand
TGCTCGTCCCAGACGGGGCCTTCTATGAGGCCGTAGCCGGTCGCTAATTCATCCATCGGAGTCACCATATTGATTGATCTGGATAGTAACATTTGTCGAAACTGCGCGAGGGAAAGATGTGAGCTTAATCCGCATCTAAACCGCGAAGAGCCTATTGCGAAACTAGGTCAATGATATGTTAGATTCTTTGATAGTTACGGGGAAGCGTTCTTAAATGTCCGAACTTCAATCCGAAAAGCGGGGCCATATCTCTGATCCTCCGTTGCCTAATAATTACGGTGGACCAACTCAAGAGGGGAGGACCAGAAAGGTCTACACCAGGATCATCCCGGACGCTTCCAGCGCCACCTTGATGCCGGTCATGGAGCACAAGATCGTGCCAGACAGTATCGTCTATTCCGACAGTTGGAATGGTCACAACGTGCTCGACGTGTCAGCCTTCAGGCACTTCCGGATCAACCATTCAGAGCTATTCGCCACCAAGCAAAACCATATCAACGGGATCGAGAACTTCTGGAACCAGGCGAAGCGTCACATGCGCAAGTTCAACGGTGCCCCGCAGGTCCAATTTGGGCTATATTTGAAGGAATGTGAGTGGCGATTTAACAACAGTGACCCATTGGATCAACTATCCCAAATCAAACAATGGGGTAACCGGCACCTTAGATAGTCATCTGGGTCAGCCCCATTTTTAATTATTAATGAACCGTATTTTTGATTCATAGGAGGTCATTGTTAGATCCCCCCTCTAATAAACGCATGGCCACTTAAATAGCTTTAATGTTGCGTGAATAACAGCCGCACATCTTCCAATGCATCTTCAATTTGAAGCGGGATGATTTGTGCAAGTTGATCTAGTGCCGCAAAGGCGTTTAATTCGGTTATTTCTCCAGATGACCTAAGGCGGTTCGCAATAGATGAGTTTACAGTTTGTAGTTCTGAATAATTTTTTGCTAAACCCTGCAAATTTACGTCGAACTGGCCACCGGCTTGCGCCAAATAATACTGCTTTAAAAAATACATCCCTACTGCACGGGTCAGAGTTTCATCCGGGTTTGACAAAGGCAGATGAAATCGAGCCATAGGTCGGAGGAAATCAACATTGGGGCAACCACTTGTGGCAATCTGGAAACCCAGCAAAGAACTGATCGCTTTTTGGGAGGTTGTTCTTTTTCCTACCCAACGCTCTTCAGAGATAACGACTAGATCAACCTCGGCATGCGAGACTGTCTGACCCAACCGACGGGCAGTGTCTGCAAGTGCCGTTGCAGTCGGGCAGTATTCAGTTTCTTTTTGATCCAATGGGCAATTTGGACATTGCTTGAAAGCGAGCTTACTCCACTCAGGCAAGTTATCCGTATTTGTGGAACTACTCTTTCCAGTACTTCGATCGATTTCTATATTAAAGACTTCTCTAATTGAATTACCGAAATCGAAAATATAGCGAAATTTAATTTTGGCAGTTTTCTTTTGCATTTTTAAGTGAACCAAAACTCATGCCGCTTTTCAATCTTTTATGTTGCTCCTCTCCATGAAAAATAGTTCCCCTCGAAGTTAAAGATTTCCAAGGTGGATCGAGATGTTGAAGAGAAGTTACAAGCGAGAAGAGATCGCGGCGAAACTGTGCCAGGTTGATGTTTTGCACAGCCAAGGAACGACGTTAGCGGATCCGACCCGTTTTGGGTGCTGCATGCGGTGGAAGCATTGGAGCAGGAAGACGCATTCAAGCTCTGGCCCGACCAATACCGCTGGGCCATCGTGCGACGCGCGGAGCTGGGGCAGTACGAACGGAAATAGCGGCTTAGCTATACCGTCCCTCGTGCCGTCGGGTCGTCTTTCCTAGGCACGACTTTCACTGCCGGAAATTGGATGCCGACGCAGGCGCCCTTGCCGATCTCGCTTGCGAGCCTCGGTTGGCCGACGTTCAGTTCCGTCAAGCTTCTGGAGAGTGAGAGGCCGAGGCCGGTGCCCTCATGGGGGCGATCCGGTTTCGATTGAACATGACCGAAGGGTTCGAAGATTTATTTCTTATATTGGGCGGCGATGCCGACGCTGTTGTCCTCGACTTGGATACTGAAGTGGTCTGGCAGAATTGGGCAGCGTTCTAAGGTGTATCCAGCGCGAATGAATGGATACGAGAATGACGAAGCGACGGAACTTTTCAGACAAGTTTAAGGCTGCTGTGGCACTTGAGGCGCTACGTGGGGACAAGACGGTGCAGGAGATTGCTGCGAATCGACCACTACATCCAACGCAGGTGAGCACGTGGAAACGGCAGGTGATTGAAGGCATGGCCAACGTCTTCTCGGATAAGGTCAAAAAGGCTGATAACTAAAGACGGCGAGATCAAAGAGCTTCACGCCAGGGTTGGTCAGCTGGCGGTGGGAAATGATTTTTTGTCACAAGGGCTGAAGCGATGAGCCGGTCTGAACGCCGTAATACGATCCGCAAAGAGAACACAGATCTAAACCTGACGCGCCGGTGTAAATTACAAGCCGGTTGGCTTTGATCCGGTGACGATCGATTTGATGCACGAGATCGATCAGGTTTTTACGACGTACCCGTTCTTTGACAGCCGCCAGATTGCGGCGTATCTTCCCCATTCCGGGTTCGCGGCAGGGCGACATCGCGTGCGCCGCTTGATGGGCATCATGGGGCTGCAAGCGATCTAGAAAGGGCCCAACACAAGCAAGAAGCATCCACAGCACAAGATCTGGCCATACTTGTTGCGAAAGTTGGCGATCACGCGTGCTAACCAAGTCTGGTACAGCGATATTACGTATATCCCCGTTAAGAACGGCTTTCTGTATCTGGTGGCGATCATGGATTGGGCGACACGCAAGGTACTGTCCTGGCGGCTGTCGAACACGCTGGATGCCAGCTTCTGTGTTGGGGCGTTGGAGGAGGCTATCGCAAAGTATGGAAAACCGGAAATAATGAATACGGGTCAGGGCAGCCAATACACAGGCGCGGGCTGGATTACGACGCTGACAAAGGCTGAGATCAAAATCTCAATAAATGGGCGCGGTCGCTATCTCGACAACATCTTCATCGAACGGCTCTGGTGATCCCTCAAGCAGGAAGCCGTCTACTTGCACAAAATCACTGACCGGTTCCAAGCAAAACGGGCCATCGATGACTGGATCGAGTTCTACAACTCCGAGCGGCCTCACACCACGGTCGACAAGAAAACGCCCGATGCGGCATACTTCGATCAAGCGCAAACACGAAAAGCGGCATGACCACTAACCAGATGCACCTTAGCAAAGCAGCAAACCTATCCTGAAAAGCTGGACCACTTCAATTTGTTCCATTGGCGCTGACGGGGCACAAATTGAGGTTTTATCAAGGCTACGATGTATATTCGCAAACGTCGTATCACAGCACGGCAACAAAGCAAGTTGATTGAGCAATTCG
>JABJCS010000195.1 GCA_018665505.1 Alphaproteobacteria bacterium | reverse complement strand
GCCAAAAGACGTTGCCATCTTCCCAAGATAGCATTAGCGACAGCCTCCCCTCGGCAATCAGCAGCAAGTGCCCATTGCGGCAGGAGTTCTTGTATGAGCGAACTAATCGCAACGGACGGGTCGCAAGTCGTCACGTCCGCCGCAGAACAATTGGTCACCTTAACGGTGGACAACCAAGTTTTCGGTATTCCTATCCTCGCTGTACAGGATATAGTCGAGCCGCTCAAAATTACACCGGTACCCCTCGCACCTTCCGCCGTGGCGGGTGTCATGAATCTTCGTGGTCGCATTGTCAACGTCATAGACTTGCGCCACTGTTTAGGTGACCTGACCTATCATGAAATCGAACATCAGATGGGTGTCACAGTCGAATATCACAATAATCTATATACGTTGCTCGTCGATAAAATTGGCGATGTTGTCGCCGTCGAACAAACCCTCATCGAAAAAGCGCCCGCGACATTAAGCGAAGCACTGCGGCGACTCTGTAAGGGTATCATCCGGCGCAAGGAGAATTTGTTGGTTGTCTTGGACGTTGAGAAAATCCTCGACCCGGAGACAATTTTCAACACGCCGACGACAACGCGTAAACGCCGAAAGGTCGATCACTATAAACAGGTCGACAAGAAAATTGCGTTTAAAGTCGAAAACCGCAAACCGGAAGCTAATGATAGCGACTCGGTGGAATCGGAAGGCGACGCTCCGAATAAATCTACTTCTGATTCTGGGGCACGGTCCATCTTTGATCGCATTGGTGGCGAGATTGGTGTCCATGGCGCGGTATCGTTGCTGTCTAACCGACTCTTGGAAGATCCTCAATTAGAGAACAGCGTTTCTGCCTCAAATATCGAACAGGTCATCGCGACCTTCGTCGGACTCCTGACTAAACGTCTCGGCGGTCCGGATGCATCATATGTTGGAAATTCAATTGAAGATGCACTCGCCGATTTACAGATTAGTCGGGCGCAGCTCAACGACATCGTCCATCATCTACGCTCGGCGTTAGAAGTTATGGAAATGCCGGCGGATTTGGTGGAAGAAGTGCTCACGGCGCTTTAATCGGCGGAGCGTTTTCTTTTTTTCTGTTTAGCCGCCAAGGCCGCCACAAATGCCTTTTGGGCCCATTCGGCGAGGATATCCGGATCATCCAGGACATCGTCGGGAATTTCCGAATACGGCATCTCTACCGGTCCTTTGTTGTTCTTATGCCGATAGGTAAATGGTTTCATTCCGCGCGCTTCGAAATCCCCACGGTTGCGATCATCGGTCCGCAAATACAGAACATCCGATGCCACCAACCCAAACATTACGTCATCTCGATAAAGACCTGATCCACCGAACATCCGGCGAATGTCCACCCCGTCGAATTCGCGAAACTGATCTTCCAAATAACGACTGAACTCTGAATTGGTCGCCATCGAATTACTCTCTATTCGAAATTCAATTCGGCCAATATTTCGATTCGGTCGCCATCCAATGCGGGTATGCGGGCCCGGATGTCATTTGGCTTCAACGGCATGCTACCGGGCACATTCACAAATGGTAGGTCAGGTACGCCATCCAAGGGCTGCCACGCCACACCGCCGACCGCGGCGACATGGCCGTCCCGCGCCGCATCCTGGTAATCGTTCACGATCGCATAGGGTACGTCGGCCACCGCGAAAGCCTCCGCAAGATCGCTCAAATCGCGTGCCGCGACAGCACGCTCGATCGGCGGTAACAATTCTTCGACATGCGCGCGCCTTCCCTCGATACTGTTGAATCGTTCGTCGTCCGCCATATCAGACAACCCCAATACGGCACAGAGCGACCGGAAGAATTTTTCGCGCACCACGGAAATATTGATGTACCCGTCCGCCGCCGTATAAGTGCCGGTCGGCGGCAAGGGACTGCCGCGCGGTGGCGTCGGATCGATTTCTCGCGCGATCAAGCCCTGCTGCTGAAAAAGCAACATTGCCTGCATCAGGCTTACATCCAAGCGTCGACCGCCGCCATGCACCGCGCCCCCGTAAAGGGCGGTTACCAAAGTCTGATAAGCAATCAAACCGGTCGTATAATCCGGAACGGGAAATTCAATCCGCTTGGGTGCCCCGTCGTTGTCCGGATTGCTCATCATTAATCCCGAAAAAGCCTGCAAGATCGCATCGGTCGCGGGGCGATCCGCATAAGGTCCACTCTGCCCAAAACCGGTAATCGACATGTAGATAAGGTTTTCATTCTCGGCGCGCAGCGCCTCGTATCCGAGGCCGAGCCGTTCCGCGACACCGGCCCGATTGCTCTCCATGAACACATCCGCCCCTCGCGTAAGCGCTCGCACGATTTCCATACCTTCAGACGACTTCAAATCGGCGACGATTGCGCGCTTACCTCGGTTGCTCGCCACATAAGCGGCACTTCGATCCGGCCCCGCCGGTACGCCCAACCGCCGTGACCAATCGCCCTCTGGAGGCTCTACTTTCACAACGTCGGCGCCGTTTTGGGCCATCAACATCGCGCAATAGGGCCCCGCTAAACCTTGGGTTAAATCGTTCACACGCAATCCGTCGAAGGCTGGCTTAAATTCAGGACCAATCATGAATCAGAATCTCGCTCACTGTTTTGCCGTCTTGGTTTCGTGCCCGAAAATGGGTTCCCCTAAATCCTTCAAGATCAAGGAGATCATCCCAGAATATGGGCCGCCGAAACCCCGCCTCAACGTCGAACGTATCCGCGAGGCCGCTCCGAACCTTCTCCTGAATCAAAATGGTGAATCCCATCAATCCTTGAGCGATCGGTGCCCGCATCCCAATTGCGGCTGCGGCCTCCGCGTCATGGTGTGCTCGCAGATGCGGAAACTCGAAACTATACCCGCTCGCCATAGCGGGCGTGATTTGCATCGATCGAAGCGCATTGAAGCGCTCAGATTCCGGTTCTGACATTCGGGTCTTCACAGCGATCGTTGACGGGTCAGCATCCAAAATCAAACTCTGATGATCAATCGTGACAGGTATGGTTCCGTTGGCGCGCTGGAACGCAAAGCCAATATGGATGTATCGCCCACGCCGGTCCGGTCGCACATTATCGACGCGTGCCAACACTTGCAGACTTTCTCCCAGTGAAACGGGCACGCTTTGACGTACCCGGACACCGACATGCAACCGCTTGGCTCCGAGAGCATCACGAGGTCGAGCCCCGTGCAAACAATCATTCGCAAGAATGGAAACATCAACTGAGTTCCCAAACAATGTGCCGTCCACGTCCGCTGCTCGATGAAACATTCCCTGGCGCGCGCGGTCAACGGTGGTCTCCCAATTCGGCAGACAATAGCCGATGGTCTCGTGCGCCGGAACAGACACTTCAGATCGCCTTGAAGAAGTCCTGGCCTTTGTCATCGGTAACGATAAATGCTGGGAAGTTTTCTACTTCAATTCGCCAGATCGCTTCCATGCCGAGATCTTCAAAGGCAATACATTCGACTTTCTTGATGCAATCGAGGGCGAGACGCGCCGCTGGACCACCGATGGATCCAAGATAAAATCCACCATTCTTCTGACAAGCCTGTCGCACAATGTCCGAGCGATTTCCCTT
>JABJCS010000194.1 GCA_018665505.1 Alphaproteobacteria bacterium | reverse complement strand
TCTTCGCGCATTCTTAAAAATACCACTGCTGAGGAAATTTATGCGGTGATTTTTGAGAACATGGCCCATCAGCTCGATAAATATACACGCTATTCCACTGCCGAGGCCGCACGTGAAGAACGGGCGCAACGGGACGGTTTCGGTGGAATTGGAGCCTCTATTGAGGCCCATGCCGACGGCGCATTGATCAGCGCAGTCAAGGCGGATCAACCGGCCAACACCGCTGGTTTGCAAGTCGGCGACCGCATCCTCGCTATTGCCGGTCAGCCGATTTCGGGGTTGTCGCACCGCCGTGTCATCGGTTTGCTGCGTGGACCCGTCAAAACCAATGTGCAACTCACGATCAGACGCGATGCGCGGGACGAGCCCTTCACCGTCAGCGTCACCCGGGCCTATATCATTGAGCAAACCGTATTTCTGCGTGTACATGAGGATTTCGCCTATATCCGGCTGACCGGTTTTAATCAAGATACCTTGCGGGAAATGCGCGAAGCCGCGGAAGAAGCCCGGCAAAAAATCAAACCCACGCTCCGCGGTATCATCATCGACCTGCGTGGCAATCCCGGAGGTTTGCTCGATCAGGCGGTTGAGGTCGCTGACCTTTTCCTGAAAAGCGGCGCTATCTTACGGACAAAGGGACGACATCCGCTAAGCATGCAATATTTTGATGCCAACAATGACGCGGTCGACATAGAGACGCCGATTGCCGTTCTATTGGACGGAGCTTCCGCCTCCGCCGCTGAAATTGTCGCGTCTGCGCTACAAGACCAAGGTCGGGCGATTGTTGTAGGGGCTAGTAGCTTCGGCAAAGGCACCGTGCAACAAGTTCGCAAACTACCGAACGATGGCCAGTTGGTCCTCACTTGGGCACGTATGCACGCACCCTCGGGCTATGTCCTTCATCGATTGGGGGTTTTACCGACAATCTGCACCAGCCGCATCAGCGATAGCGCATCCGCGGTCAAAGCGTTTACTGCAACGGATGGGGAAACGATCCGCCGCGATTTCCGGGCCCGAAGGAACGCCAATCAGGCCACGGAAGATAAAATGGTGACGCTGAAGAAACTTTGTCCGTGGCAGCCGCATGAAAGCGAGGACCTGGACCTTGAAATCGCCGAGGCCGTCCTCCGACAACGCGCCCTCTACGAGAAACTCTTGGCATTCGCCAGACCACCTATAGGAAGCTAATCATGACGACGGAAGCTGGCGATCGTTCAACTCTGCCCGCCCGCCCGGTACGACCGCGACACGCCGCGAGCCTCGTATTGCTAAAGGGTGACCCCGATAGCCCGGAGGTCCTCTTGGGACGCCGTCCCATGGCGTCACGGTTCATGCCTGGGGTCTATGTCTTCCCCGGCGGCGCGCTAGAGCGTGGCGACCATGCGGTCGCTTCCGCCCTCGACCTCCGGTCCGATGTGGAAACGAGGCTGTCCCGGCACGGCGGTCCACGGCGTGCGCGCGCCTTAGCTTGGACGGCCATCCGGGAGACTTGGGAGGAGACCGGCGTTATGGTCGGAAAGGCAGGCACTTTCGAGCCGACCCGTGCCACACCCGCTACGCAGGCATTTCGTGATGCCGGATTGATCCCCTCACCAGCCCGTCTCGATTATATCGTGCGCGCGGTCACACCAACTCATTCACCGATTCGCTTCGACACGCGGTTTTTCCTGGCCGATGGCGATAAAGTTGGCGGCACTTTGATTGAAACCAAGGAATTGGAAGATATTGGATGGTACCCGCTCGCCAAAGTCCTCGATCAGCTCAAAATTATGGGCGTCACACAGTTTGTCCTCGAGGAGGCGTGGCGCAGCTGGCGGAATTCATCGCCGGAACAGGCCGAACGCACGACGCTGGTCCTGACGCGCAGACGCGGTGTGCGGGTCATCAAGCGCGAATGAGCTTGACTTGAACGCTTTGGCCGTTATCGTGCGGCCCTTCAATGTTAGACACTGCCTCGGCGAACCGGGGCGCAGATGGAATTACTACCATGGCAAAACCAAGTTCCCTTCTGGTCAAGCTCGTGAGCACGGCGGATACGGGCTACTATTACGTTACCAAGAAGAACCCGCGCACGCAGACGGATAAGCTCACCATGCGGAAATACGATCCGGTCGTACGCAAACATGTCGAGTTCAAGGAAGGCAAAATCAAATAAGATTTTGCCCACACTAGCGTGTTACGAATGCCGCCTCTTGGGGCGGCATTTTAATTGTGCGAATGGCCGGAACGGCGTTCTTAGGTATCGTCGCTCATACTGGCGCCAGTCGGATCTAAAATTCCGTCGACACTCCAACACATGACACGATTGCGGCCTTTCGATTTAGCGACGTAGAGTGCCTTGTCCGCCCGATTGATCAAGCTGGTCGTCGTCTCGCCGCCGGCCACATCGACCTCTGCCACCCCAATACTGATCGTGACTTCTAGCTTCTGATCGGCGGTAATGGCGGTAAATGGCTGATCCGCCACGCCGTGCCGGAGACGCTCGGCAACAGTTGTCGCGACACCCATGTCGGTTTCCGGCATCACTACGACGAACTCCTCTCCGCCGTACCTAGCCACGGTGTCGAAACTGCGAACCCCCTTCATCACCCGGGCGCAAAGCTCTTGCAGCACTTCGTCGCCGGCCGCATGCCCATGGGTATCATTGATCTTCTTAAAATGATCGATATCGAACATGATGACCGACAAATGCCGTCGGCCACCGACAATCCGCTCAATCAATCCGCTAAGATGCGCTTCCAGATATCGCCGATTATAAAGGCCCGTCAGCCCGTCAGTAAGCGCCATCTCGAAACTACGCTCATAATTATCGCGCAATTTCGCTTGATAGCGTCGTCGGCGAACTTGGGTGCGGCAACGGGCTAATAATTCGTTCCGGTCGACCGGCCGAACGACATAATCGTTACACCCTAGATCCATGGCCTTGGCCAATCGCTCAGTATCTGATTCTTCCGCCAACAATAGGATGGGAACGTGCCTGACAGCGTCAATGGAACGAATTTGAGCGCACAAACGCAACGCATCATGATCCTCAAGACGAAGTTCTATCAAGATCATGTCGTACTCATTATTCAGCAGGCGATCTATGCTTTCCTCCGGCCGTTCCACCACGGTGCTCTCGTGCCCGTCGGCGGCCAGCATCTCTATCAATTGAGTCGCATAGAATTCCTTATCTTCGACGATAAGGACTTGGGCATCGGTGCCAGCCTCCGTGTAGCTATCGTATTGCCATCGAGCAGAGTCAGACTTTCCGAGGTACGCTCGCGCAGACGCCATTCCTCCATCAACATCTTCAGACGCACCAATGACCACACGCGGGCAAAGAGAGCGCGGTCATCGACGGGCTTAGTCAGAAAATCGTCGGCCCCGGCTTCCAATCCACGAACCAGATCTGTTCGATCCGACAACGCGGTCACCATCACCGCCGGTATATGGGTCGTCTCAGGGTTGCTCTTTATCCGTTCGCAAACCTCGAACCCGTCCATTTCGGGCATCATCAGATCCAGAAGGACGACATCAGGAGGGTCTGTTTCTATAGC
>JABJCS010000193.1 GCA_018665505.1 Alphaproteobacteria bacterium | reverse complement strand
CGTCGCGAGTCCGCGCCCCGACCGCGATGCTCTCGAGTCCGCTGTGAGCGAAGCTACGCAACGTGCGACCAAAGTGCGGCCACGGGTCGAGTTTGCCAATGCGAGCGATATCTATGATCCCGCGAAGGAAGCGAAGGCCTCCCGTCTCGTCGACCGGCGATGAGGTTCCGTTTCAGCGACGAGCAAGAGATGTTTCGGCGAACCGTGCGTGCGTTCGCCGACCGCGAGCTGACCCCCGATTATTTGCGCGAACTCGATGCCGAGGCACGCGCTCCGCATTGGGAGCTGCTACCCAAGATGGCCGAAGTGGGCTTTACGGCATTGCCGGTGCCCCCTGACTACGGCGGCATGGGTGGAAGCGTCGTCGATACGACGATCTTGCTTGAGGAGATTGGCCGGTCGTCGCTGTCAGTGGCATCGATGCTGAACTTTGCCATCGGCTTTGGATGTGAGACGGTCAAGCGATTTGGTTCTGAGGAACAGAAACAGGATCTGCTGCCGAAAATTGTTAGTGGGGAAATGTGCTTTGCCTTTTCCCTTACCGAGCCGGACGCCGGATCCGACGCCGCCGCCATTCGCACCCGCGCCGTTGCAGATGGTGACGAGTACGTCATCAATGGCACCAAAATATTCACCACTGGCGCGGCAGAGGCGCGATGCCTGGTCGTCGCCACGCGCACCGACACCGAAGCCGACCGGCATCGCGGGATCAGCTTGTTTATTGTCGATCCGAAGAGCGAGGGCATTACCTGCCGCAACATCGAGAAGCTCGGCATGCGCGGTGCTGGCGGCCTTTATGAGGTGCACTACGACGGCGTTCGAGTGTCCAAGAGCGCCCTGTTAGGGCCGCTCAATGGTGGCTGGGATGCGGTCAAGGCGACCCTGGAGCGGGTTCGATTGTCTCAAGCAGCGTATTGCATTGGTTGCGCGCTACATGTCATCGATGAAGCAGTTCGCTACGCGGGCGAGCGGGAACAGTTTGGCCAGCCCATTGGTAAGTTTCAGGCAATTGCACATCTGCTGGCCGACCTGCAGGTGGAAGTCGACGCCGCGCGCTGGCTGCTCTACCGCGCCGCATGGATCGTCGACGCGGGCGAGCGCTGTATCAAGGAGGCTTCGATGGCGAATCTGGCTTGTACCGAAGCGCTGTTGCGGGTGACCGAGGATTGTATGCGTGTCTATGGGGGATATGGCCTTACCATGGAGTTCGATATCCAGCGTCACTTTCGCGATGCTCGGCTGTTTGTGATCGGTGACGGGTCGAGCCAGATCCAACGTAATCTGATAGCGCGTGGGATGGGTCTATGAGCATGGACGACGGTGCGACCGTAGATTTTGGATACACGACCGAGCAGGTGCAAATTCGAGATGCCGCTCGCGGATTTACCGAGCGAGTGCTGACACGCGCGTTTCTGCAAGAGATCGACGTCAATGGCCGCGCGCCGAACGAGCTACTGCCAGAGATGGCCAAGCTTGGTTTCACCGGGCTGCCCGTGCCCGCGGAGTATGGCGGCAGCGGTGGTAACGCCACGGACGTTACGGTGCTACTGGAAGAATTCGGCCGGAGTTCGTTGTCCGTCGCGTCGCTGTTGAACAGGGCATTGGGTTGGGGAGCGGACGCAATTCAGCGCTTTGGGACCGAAGCACAGAAGGATTATTTCCTGCCTCGAGTGGCGTCGGGCGAAATGATTTTTGCATTCTCGCATACTGAGCCGAACGCCGGCTCCGATGCGGCGGCGATAATTACCAAGGCCGCCCCCGACGGCGAAGATTTTATTATTTCGGGCAGCAAAATATTCACGACCGGTGCCGCTGAATGCCCATGCCTGATTGTCACGGCCAGAACCGATGCGACGCTCGGTAAGCACAAGGGCATCAGCGTCTTCCTAGTGGATGCAACGACGCCCGGTATCAACAGCCGCCGTATCGAGAAACTCGGCATGCGGGGGGCCGGCACCCTGTGCGAAGTACATTACGACGACGTGCGTGTTCCCACGTCCGCCTTGCTGGGTGAATTACACGGCGGTTGGCGAGTTATCGGCGGCACGCTCGAGCGCGCTCGTATCGCGCAAGCCTCATATTGCGTTGGCGCCGCTCAGCGGGTTATCGACGATGCCGTTCAGTACGCTAATGAGCGCGAACAGTTCGGACAGCCGATCGGTCGCTTTCAGGCGATCGCACATCTGCTGGTCGATTTGCAGGTGCGAACAGATGCCGCCCGGCTTTTGCTTTACCGAGCGGCGTCAATGATTGACGAGGGCGTGCCTTGCGTACGCGAGGCCTCGATTGCCAACCTGCACGCAACCGAAACCCTGGTCCGGGTAACTTCCGAGGGGATGCGGGTCTGGGGTGGCTACGGATTTACACGCGAGTTCGAGATCGAACGTATCCTGCGAGATGCGAGGTTGTTCGTCATCGGTGACGGCTCCAGCCAAATTCAGCGCAATCTAATTGCCCGGCAGATGGGACTCTAGTTCGATTCTAGCAATCAGTATGGTCAGAAAGGTTCGATAGCCGTGCTGGCTGGAAATTTACATCTGCCTTTTCGACAACGGGATTAGGCTCCCGGACAGGAAAATGTTTCATTCCCTAACCTGCTGAACCGATCGGGCCATATAGTCTTGATAAGAAACACAGATATTTTGATGAAGAACAGCTTTGATTGGCTGCCAAAAGTACCAATACGGAAGAAGGACAGTTTGAGATGAACAAGACGATTGGATTTGTCGATTGCGCGCTCCGCAGCCCAATGAAAGACGATGGGGCGGGCGGTGGTACGCATTCACATGGCACGCGTCGCGAGGTCGTCGTCAACGGCACGCGGGTTAAGACAATCGATATTCACGCGCATTGCGTGGTCCCGGCTGCCTTGGAAGTGCTGGATCAGAAGGCCGGCAACACCGAACTTCTGATGGATGACACGAGCACGCGGATTGCCGCGATGGATGCCCAAGGCATCGACGTGTCGGCGCTTAGCATTAATCCGTATTGGTATCATGCGGGGCGCGATGCTTCAGCAGAGCTCATCCGTATTCAGAATGAAGCGCTTGTCGAGATCTGCGCCGCCACGCCGGACCGGTTCGCGGCATTCGCCACAGCGGCGCTTCAGCATCCGGACCTCGCGGTTGAGCAAATCGAATATGCCGCCAAGACGCTCGGCTTCCGTGGTCTCAGCGTAGGTGGCAGCGTCGAGGGCCGCGAATTGGCGGACCCATCATTCGATCCTATCTGGGCAAAATGCGAGGAGCTCGACTTGCTGATCTTCCTGCATCCAAGAGGGACGACAGAGCTGGAGCCGAGCGGTCGACTCGGTGGCAGTGGACTGCTGGAGAACACGATCGGCAATCCTCTCGAGACGACGATCGCGTTGTCGCACCTGATCTTCGAGGGCACCCTGGATCGTTTCCCCGGTCTCGAGATTTGCGCCGCGCATGGCGGCGGTTATCTTCCGTCCTACGCCAACCGCTCAGACGCGGTCTGCCGTACGTTCCCCAACCGGGTCGGCCCGTTGCCAAAGAAGAATCCGACGGCTTATCTAAAAGACGGCCAACTCTTCTTCGACACAATTGTCTTCACGCCGGAGGCACTTCGCCACCTCATCGCTGAGACCGGTCCCGGCCAAATCATGGTCGGCACCGACTACCCGTTTCCTTGGACCAGTACGGAGATCGATCTTGTTTTGAACACACCGGATTTAAGTGACGATGACCGTATCGCAATTCTGGGTGGAACCGCCGCCAGGTTACTGGGTCTGGAGTCCTAAGCTCGTTGCATTAGCTTCTCAGCGATGCGCTGAAAATATCTCAAATTCATTGCTGAATTTGACGCAATGATCCTGCCGATGACCCCAGAAGGAGAAGATTTATGGGTGACGATCTTGTGCTTTACGACACGGACGGTGATATCGGCATCGTGACGATGAACCGACCCGAGAAGCTCAACGCCATTAGTCACGAGCTGCGAACCGCTGTCTCGGACCCGCTGATCCGGGCGGACAACGATGAGGCGGTGAACGTCGTCATCTTGGGCGCGGCGGGCCTCGGGATTGTCCCGTCCGGGCGCGGTACGCAATCGCGACCCGATCCCAATCATCCCTCCGGAGTGGCACCAGGAAAGCGTCCGCGATTGACTCCAAATCCGGCCATTCTGCTTGGCGACGGTGGATCGGTCATGCCGTTCGGGGCCCCTGGCGGCGACAGTCAAGTTCAGGCGATGCTACAGGTTGTTCTAAATGCGTTTCACTTCGGTATGGATATCCAAGAGGCTATCGACGCGCCACGTTTCATGAGCATGAGCTTTCCAAACTCGTTTGCCCCCTACAACCATTATCCAGGACTTCTGGGGCTCGAGGATCGTTTTCCGTCAAATACGCCCGAAGAACTCATCTCACTCGGGCATAAGATCGAAAAATTTCCTGCATATTCACGCCGTCTTGCTTCGGTTGAAGCTGTTCTTTACCAACCGAATACAGGGTTTTTCCGATCGGGGGCTGATCCGCGACAACCCGCCTATGCCATTACGGTGTAGTGCAAATTCAGGGAGGGCGAAATGCCCAAACGGATGACAGGTGGCCAAGCGATTGTCGGCACGCTGACGACGCAGGGCATTGATACGATATTTGGCCTGCCCGGTGTGCAGCTCGATAACACGTTCGACGCTTTGTACGAGTCGCGGAATGCCATTCGCACCATTCACACGCGTCACGAACAAGCGGCCGCCTACATGGCTCTCGGATACGCTCAAGCGAGCGGGCGCGTCGGTGCATGTATCACCGGCCCTGGTCCCGGACTACTCAATACCGGTGCGGCAATTGCCACGGCGGCGGGATCGAACGCTCCGGTGCTGTGCATAGCCGGACAAATTCCCTCGAGCCAAATTGGGGGCGGTATGGGTATGACCCATGAGATCCGCGATCAGAGCGCTGCAATGCGCGGCGTCGCCAAATGGGTAGGTCGGGCTGAAACACCTGCTGCGGCCCCTGAGGTTCTGCGGGAAGCGTTCCAACAGATGTTGGGCGAACGCCATCAGCCGGTGGTCTTCGAGATGGCCCCGGACATCATGGGTAAATCGGAAGACGTAGATTTACACGAACTCCAAGAGTATCGGCATGACCCGGTTCCCGCTGAGGACAAGCTGGAAGAAGCGGCTCGCTTGCTCGGACAGGCAGAGAGGCCCGCTATCTTCGTTGGCAGTGGCGTCTTTGGTGCGGAAGCTGAATTGCAACGCGTTGCGGAGTTGTTGGAAGCACCGGTCATTATGAGCCGGACGGGAAGGGGCGCGCTGAGCGATCGGCACTACCTGGCGCAGATCATGATTTCCGGCCAAGAGCTTTGGGATGAGGTCGATGTGGCGCTTGTCGTCGGCACGCGTTTTTCCGCGCCGGGATTGGCTTGGGGCCGAGAGAAGGACGTCACACTGGTCCGGATCGATATTGATCCAGAGCAAGCGCAAAAGCCGCGCGAGGCGGATGTGACACTCATCGCACAAGCCAACACGTCACTCGCCAAGTTGGAATCTCGTATTCCTGTTCACAACCGCGTTCGACCGTCCCGGGAAGATGAATTACAGGCGGCCAAACAGGCCGCACTCGACAAATTGGCGGAACTTCAGCCGCAATACGGTTTTGCAAAGGTGATCCGAGCCGAATTACCGGACGATGGAATTATCGTCACGGATGTGACGCAGATGGCGAGCTTTCTGCAAAATTGGATGCCCGTCTACCATCCACGGACATTGATCACGCCGGGCTATCAGGCGACGCTTGGTATGGGCATTCCGACGGCGCTCGGCGCGAAGGTGGCGTGCCCTGAGCGTAAGGTAATCTGCATCAGCGGCGATGGCGGTTTCATGTTTAATGTACAGGAATTGTCGACCGCGGTCGCACACGGGATCGACGTGGTTATCATTGTCTTCAACGACAGTGCATTTGGAAATGTGAAGCGCT
The DNA here is from genome assembly GCA_018665505.1 of Alphaproteobacteria bacterium. Next base: position 6,583 of record JABJCS010000193.1, on the reverse strand, counting down.
ACCAAAAGGACAGCTATGGAGGCCGATACATCGGCGTCGATCTGCATAACCCCGACTTCGTGATGCTGGGCCGGAGTTTCGGCATGACCGCTATACGTGCCGAAACCCCCAATGCTCTGAGGGATGCTTTGCGCGAAGCGAACTCGACGCCGGGGCCGGCATTGATTGAAGTGCCGTTTCAGGAAGTCCCAAGCATTTGGAAGTTGATCCAACGACCATCATCCGCAGGGAACTAGATGCGCAATATCTTCCGACGGTGCCATGCATGAGGAATTCGGCAAAGGAAGCCGTAGCCGCAGTGTTCGACGATTTTGCCAATGAACCTAAATCATGAAGCAACCATAGCGGGCCTTTGCGAAACTGGAGAGTGCTGCCATCGCGAGCGGGATGGTGATCGTCGATAGTAAGCGCATGACGGTGCAGCACTTGGAGGGTGGAATCGTCCGAGAAGTTTTCGTACGTAACGGTGACTCTGTGACCGTCAACCAGGTCATTGTTCGTCTCGATCAAACCCAGGTACGCGCAACCTTGGAACTACTGTTGGATCGCTACCGGTCCGAGGAAGCTTTGGAAGCCCGCCTTGTGGCTGAGTGAGACCGATTGCCGGAGGTCTATTTTCAACACGAGCTCGCCGAATTCGAGAAGTATCTGAAGGTCGCGGAAAGGATGGATGGGCAGCGGAAAATTTTCGAAAGCCGCCGGCAATCTCACAAAGGTCAGGTCAGCATTCTGATGAAACGAATTGCGCAAAGTGACGAAGAAATCAATGGCCTCAGAGGTCAGATCAAGGCCGAGGAAACCTAGGTTAGTTTAATTTCCAAAGAAATCGCCGACGCTCGGGTGCTCTTCAACAAGGGACTTGCCAAACAGGTCCGCCTTTTGGCGCTCGAGCGCAATAAGGCGGAGATCGGAGGGAGCTTGCATCAGAACGGGGCGATGATCGCCCGCGCGCGGCAATCGATTTTGGAACTAGAAGCGCAAGTCATGGAGTGGACGACATCTCAAGTCAACGAAGTCGTCCGGGAATTACGCGAGGTTGGACAGGAGAAACTCGAACTTCGGGAACGCCTGAACGGGGCGGAAGACGTGTTGCAACGGACTTATGTCAGGGCGCCTATATTGGGAGTTATTATTGAATCTCAATTACATACGATTGGCGGAATTGTCTCACCCGGCGAGACGCTTATGGATGTCGTGCCGGGTAACGAAAAGCTAATCGTCGAAGCGCGTGTCGATCCGACGGATATCGATGTGGTGCATCCGGGACTTGCTGCACAGGTCTGGATCACCGCCTTCAGCCAACGCACTACGGTGCCGTTGGATGGTACCATCTTGTCGATTTCTGCGGATCAGCTCACGGAGGAGCGCACCGGTGTTAGTTATTACCTCGTCCGAGTGGAGTTAAATGACGACCCGTCGGAGGCGCTCGGCGGCGCGGAGCTTTATCCGGGTATGCAGGCGGAGGTCATGATTGTGACCCCCCGCTCGAATATCTGGTGCGACCGATCACCACGAGCTTAAACCGCGCGATGCGTGAGAACTGACGCTAAGTCAGGGCCCCCGGGCCCCTGGAAATATTACGTCGTCTACCTACCCTCGATCACTAATAAATTCGTTTTTCGAGAAAGGCATTTGGATGGAGCCGGAGTATATCGTGATCGGAGCCGGGTCGGCGGGATGCGCCGTTGCTTGCCGGTTGGTCGAAGGGGGTGCCACGGTTGCTCTGCTTGAAGCTGGCCCGAAGGATAGCAACCCCAGAATTCACGTACCGGCGGCATTACGCCCCCTGTTGAATGACGCGAAGGTCAATTGGAATTTCCTGGCCGAACCGGTGGATAGTGCCGGAGGACGTCGGGTGAGCTTGCCGCGCGGTAAGGTGCTCGGCGGGTCCAGTTCGATCAACGGCATGCTATATGTGCGCGGTAACGCTGCCGACTATGACGGCTGGGCGCAGCGCGGTTGCCGGGAATGGTCCTATGATGAGGTCTTGCCGTATTTTCGAAAATCGGAATCCTACAAACAGGGTGGCGATGAGGCCTACCGGGGCGGAGATGGGCCGTTAAAGGTCGAGGATTACCGCACTATTCTGCCGATGACCCATCGTTTCGTCGAAGCCGCCCAACAGGCGGGCTTTCCGTTCACACCTGACTACAACGGCAACCAACAGGAAGGGGTCGGCTATTCGCAGATGACACGTAGGGGCCGGTTTCGCGGCTCCACGGCACAGACATATCTGCGCGCAGTGCGGGGCAATCCAAAACTGGAGGTCGTCACCGGTGCCCGGGCCGGGCGATTGATTTTCGAGGAGACGAAATGCGTCGGTGTGACGTATCGCCAGGGCGGTCAGGACAAGGAAGTCCGTGCGAGCAAGGAAGTGATTTTGTCTGGCGGAGCCTATAATTCTCCGCATCTATTGCAGGTCTCAGGTATTGGTCCGGCGACGCACCTCAAAGATATTGGTGTGGAGGTTCTACATAACTTGTCCGGCGTAGGATCGAACCTCGCCGATCATTGGGGCGCGCGGCTCAAGCATCATGTCCGGCCGCAGGAAATCACCATGAACCAGCTTTCGCGGTTCCCGCGCGTAGTGCCGGAAATCGCGAAGTACGTTCTGTTCGGCAACGGAGCGCTGACCTTTGGCGTCACCAGTGCCATAGTGTTCTGCCGCAGCCGTCCCGGTCTCGCGAGCCCCGACCTACAGCTCTCCTTCACGCCCGCAACGCCGATCGATACCGGTCAAGGTGCCTTGGAGAAGGAACCGGGTGTCCAGTGCACCGCCATCCCCGTGCGCGCCGAAAGTCGTGGTCACGTGATGGCGCGGAGTGCAGACCCGATGGACGACCCGGCTATCACCCCCGCCTATTTGACCGATGAGAACGACGTCAACGTATTGGTCGCGGGCGTCGAGATGACGCGCAAAATATTCGACGCACCGGCATTGAAGGAAGTGAGTTTGGGAGAGACCGCGCCGGGGCCGGATGTTCGAACCCGAGACGAGATTCGCCAATTTACGCGCGAACATGGCGGCACCATCCATCATCCTGTCGGCACGTGCAAAATGGGTGAGGATCCCGCTGCGGTCGTCGATTCCCGTCTCCGCGTGCACGGTATTCAAGGACTGCGTGTCATCGACGCGTCGATCATGCCGACGCTGACAACCGGCAATACCAACGCCCCGGCGATCATGATCGGGGAAAAGGGGGCGGCGATGATATTGGAAGACGCTAAACTTTAGGGGGACTTGAGCCGGAGTCCCATTGAGAAACCACCGTCCGTCCGTTAAATACGTACCTGCGGGCGCGCGCCCGCGGATAGTTGGAACTTTACCCGCAATTCGACCAATGAGGAGAATACCCATGGCAAGTCATGCAACCGGCGACGGAGGTATTCCACCAAGAGATGCGGGAAAGCGCGGTTTGACGCGGGTCATGACCCTTGGTGGAGCCTATGGAACGCGAAACTACACGGTGAAAGGTCTGCGTGATCAAAAGGGAAAGCGCGTTCTGGTGGAAACCCTACCGTTCTCGGTTGAGGAAGCCATCGCGGCGGAAGAGGCGGGCATCGACACCATGAAAGTACGCTTCGACCCGAACGCGCCTGAATCGGCGGCCGCCATTCGCCAGGCCGCGCCGAATACGTTCCAGGCGTTCTCTGTGCCTTTGATCGCGGCGGCGAGCCCGGAAGAAGCGGTACGTCTCGGGTATGCCGCGATGGCGGTCGGTGCCGATGCGATCATGTGCCAATGGAGCCCCCGCTTTATCGAAGCCGCCGCGGAAGCGGGCATTCCCGTGCAAGGTCACGCTGGTTTGGTACCACGTCGGAGCACCTGGACAGGCGGCTTGCGCGCGGTCGGAAAGACTCTCGATGAGGCGAAATGGGTCTATCAAGAAATCAAGGCGCTGGAAAACGCCGGTGCATATGCGGTTGAGGTCGAGGTCATTCCCGAAGCGTTGCTCGCCGAGATCAGTAAACGCACGAGCTTGATGACATCGTCCATCGGTGGCGGCAGTGGCGGCGACATTCAGTTCCTGTTCGCGGATGATATTCTCGGCAACAACGCACCGCCCTATCCCCGGCATTCCAAGCAATACCGGAACCTCTACAAGATGAAGCAGGAGATGCAGGCGGAGCGGGTCGCTGGTTTCAAGGAATTCGTCGATGATGTGCAGCAAAACCGTTTCCCGGCCGAAGAGCATATCATCAAGGCACCGGACGGGTTAATCGACGACTTCCTTGCGAGCCTGGACTCGGGCGATTAACGGTTCGTCGGGGCAAAGGCACCGTCGATGACTGACAACGAAAACGATTGGGTCGGCCAAGCGGTTCCTCGTTTCGAGGATGCGGCCCTATTGACGGGCAATGCCCGATTTATCGACGATCTGTCGCCTGTGCCGGGTATCCGGCATGTGGCCATGCTGCGGTCGCCTCATCCCCATGCGCGGATCCTCAATATCAATGCCGATACGGCGCGGGCTTTACCGGGGGTCACCGGGATCGTGACCGGTCAGGATATCGCTGCGTTGATGGACCCGTTAGTCAGCGCGGTGCGGGCGCCTATCACATATTATCCAATGGCCGTCGATAAAATACGCCATGCAGGCGAGCCGGTGGCGCTGATTGCGGCCGAAGACCGGTATATCGCTGAAGATGCGGCGGAACTGATCGAAGTGGATTACGAACCGTTACCGGCGGTCGTCGACCCAGTGGCGGCTCTGGCTGAAGACGCTCCCATCCTGCACGAAGGTGTGGGCAGCAATTTGGTGCACAACCGTCGTTTCGCCTATGGCGATCCGGATAAGATATTTGCCGAAGCCGCGCATGTGGTGTGCCTCGATTGGCACTACCCACGGCAATCCTCGACACCCATTGAGACCTACGGCGCCATTGCTCAATTCGAACGCTCGCCGGAGAGATATTCGATCTGGTCGAATTTTCAGGGACCGTTCATCTTGCAGCCTCTGATGGCGCGGGCGCTTCGGATTGGCGGCAATCAATTGCGCCTAATTTCGGCCCCGCATAGCGGCGGCAGTTTTGGCATCAAACAAGGGCTTTATCCCTATCTCGTATTATTAGCCGCCGCGAGCCGTATTCTCGAGTGTCCGCTAAAATGGGTTGAGGACCGGTTGGAGCACTTAATGGCGTCGTCCAGCGCGTCCGATCGGGCTGACTCGATTGAAGCGGCCTTCGATGATACGGGGCAACTCCTGGGGCTGCGCTATGACAATTGTGTCAATGTGGGTGCCTATGTGCGAGCGCCGGAGCCTGCCTCGGTCTATCGGATGCATGCGGCGTCAAACGGATGTTACAAGGTTCGCGACATCGCGGTCGAGAACCGGATGGTAACGACAAATAAAACACCCATCGGCCTCAATCGCGGCTACGGCGGCCCGCAGTTCTATTTCGGGCTCGAGCGCGCGATGGATGTGGCCGCGCGGCAGTTGAACTTCGATCCGGCAGAAATCCGGCGACGCAATTTCATCGCACCCGGCGACTTTCCCTATGAAGCTCCGGCTGGAGCGATCTACGACGCGGGAGATTACGGCAAGGCGCTCGACTTACTATTGGAGATATCAGGCTATCCGGATTTGCAGGCTAAGCGCGCGGAGGCGAAGGCGGCGGGGCGGTTGTTCGGGATCGGGTTTGGGGCTGGGGTTGAGCCGTCCGGCTCCAACATGGCCTATGTAACGTTGGCGCAAACGCCGGAGGAACGGGAGAAAGCGGGTGGCCGGTCCGGCGGCACGGCGGTCGCGAATGTCTCGATCGATCCCTCGGGAAGCGTAACCGTGCACCTCGACAGCACGCCTGCCGGGCAGGGGCACAACACCGTGGCGGCGCAGGTGGTAGCGGATGCGCTCGGCATGCGGCCGGACCAAGTTCACGTGAACAGCGCGATGGATACGGGAACAGGAACGTGGTCGCTGGCATCGGGAAATTACGCGAACCGGTTCGCCTCTATTGTTGTAGGTGCGATTACGGAGAGTGCCGGGCGAATTGCAACGAAGCTCAAGACGGTCGCGGCAGATATGCTGGAAGTTGCGGTGGAAGATGTGGAACTGACAGATGGGCGTGCCCGGATCGTGGGTGTGCCCGATAGCGGTATCGGCATTGGCCGGGTTGCGGCAGCAACGCATTGGCATCCAGCGGGGCTTCCAGCTGGCATGGCACCGGGCCTTTATGAGACCGCTCTTCTTACGCCGGATGTACTGGATGCGCCGGACAGCGCTGACCGTGTCGCCTCTGCAGTGACATTCGGGTTTATCTGCGATTTGGCGGCAGTCGAAATCGACCCTCAGACCGGGCGAGTGCGAATAGAGCGTTACGCATCCGTTCACGACGTTGGGCGGATCCTGAATCCCATCATTGTCGAAGGCCAGGTTCGGGGTGGCTTTGCCCATGGGTTTGGCGCGGCGATGTTCGAGGAGTTGATCTACGACGAGGACGGTAATTTTCTGTCCGGAACATTTGCTGATTATTTATGCCCTACCGCTGCCGACTTGCCACCGGTAGAGCTTGCCCATTCCCGCACGGACTCGCCGCAGAACTCACTAGGCTCGAAAGGAATGGGCGATGGCTCTTCGATGTT
>JABJCS010000192.1 GCA_018665505.1 Alphaproteobacteria bacterium | reverse complement strand
TAGATGAATGGGAGCGCTTTTATAACTTCCATAGACCACACGGGGCCTTCAACGGAAAAACACCTTACGAAGCACTCAGGGAAAAACTATAATCAATCCACAAATCGTTCCACGAGTAACTGCAGCTTACATCCAGCTTCGTTTCGACACCTTGCGGGTCGAGGCGAATAAACATGGATGCACTCCGTAGAAGCCTGTTATTTCTTCGTGTCTGCTCGTCCCCTCGCCCGGATCGAACACCGCGGTCCAGCGCGCATATTTAAATGAACAATGCATGATTTTTTCCGCATCGGTTTGCGAACACCCGTTTTACAGTGTTTTCATGTCGTGAGTGGCCTCGAGCCATAACTAAATAACCGTTAACGGAAATGCTCGACCGACGTTTACACGCCTATCGCCCGGATCTCGCCGATGCAAATTTGCGCGGGAAAATTACGGCGGACCGCTATGTGGAAGCGGAAACCGCACGCATCGTCGTGGGAAACGCTGCGCTTCGACCGCGACCCGATTTAGCGGTCTCCATCGATACAGAGCTCCTCTATGGGGAAATAGTCGACGTTTTCGAGCGAAGCGAAGGTTGGGCTTGGGTGCAAGCGCGAACGGACGGTTATGTGGGCTACCTCCGCGAAGAATCTCTTAGTCCTAAAATTGGTGACGCCACGCATATGGTGGCGAGCTTGCGCACCTTTATCTATCCGGAGCCTGATCTTAAATCACCGCCGCTGCATCTCCTCAGCATGAACGCGGCTTTGAGCTTAACCGAGACGGAGGAAGGTGGTTTTGGATTGCTGTCCGAAGGCGGTTGGATCTTCCGGCGCCATCTCGCCCCCTTGGAAAGCCATGAGACGGATCATTGCGCTGTCGCCCTGCGATTCGTCGGCACACCGTATCTCTGGGGCGGGCGCACCAGCCTCGGATTGGATTGCTCGGCACTGGTGCAAATGTCCTTGATGCGTTGTGGCATCAACGTGCCACGCGATAGCGACATGCAGGAGCGGTCCATCGGACGAGAGGCCATCTGCGAGCACGATCTCTCGGACTTACGCCGTGGCGATGTTGTCTATTGGAAGGGTCATTGTGGAATTTGGATCGAACCCGCCGTATTCATCCACGCCAATGCCACGGATATGGCCGTCGCGGTGCAGCCCCTAAATCGCATTCTCAAACATGTGGCAGAGGCGACCGGCGACGAGAACCCGCGGATTCGCCGACCGAAATGATTATGGAATTACGGCCGTCGCGGTAATTTCGACCAGCGCTTCCGGTCGGTTCAGAGCCTTCACCGTCACCAAGGTGGACGCCGGGTAACTGTCCTCTTGGAAGAATTCCTTACGCAGTTCGACGAATTCGCCATTGTAACGGACTTCGGTGATAAAGGCGGTCATAGTGACCACCTGGTCGATTGTGCCTCCGACCTCCGCCATCTGCGCCGCCATCTTGCGGAAGATGCAGCGGACCTGTCCACCGAAATCACCGGCGAGCGACTGTCCTTCCTCGTCTTCCGCCGCCAAGAGACCGGCCAGCCATACTGTCCGCCCACCTTCGGTTACGACGGCAGGCGCATAGGATCGTGATTTTTGATAGTCCGACGCGTATTGAGTTCGTTTCACGTCGAGCTTCCGAGCTAGCCGCGGCCGCGTGGGACGTATTTGCGGAATTCCGGCGTGCGCTTCTCACGGAATGCATTGCCGCCTTCTTTCGATTCGTCCGTCGCGTAGTATTGCTTCAACGCCTGGAACCCGAGCATGCTGATACCTCGGATGTTCTCCGTATCGGCGTTGAAACTGCGTTTCGCGATGGCAATTGCCGTCGGGCTCTTGGTATTGATCTCCGCGCACCACTCATCAACTTTGGCGTCGAGTTCGTCATCCGCATAGACCGCGTTCACCAGCCCCATCTCAAGCGCCTCTTGAGCCGAGTACCGGCGACAGAGATACCACATCTCGCGGGCTTTCTTTTCGCCGACGACGTGGGCCAAATAGGCGGTGCCAAACCCCGGATCGACGGAGCCGACTTTCGGCCCCACTTGTCCGAATATGGCGTTCTCCGACGCAATCGTCAGGTCGCAAAGCGTACACAACACATTGCCGCCACCGATGGCGAAACCACGAACCTTGGCGATAATCGGCTTTGGAATCTCTCGCAAACAGGCGTGCATCTCCTCTACGGGAACACCTATGATCCCGCGTTTGTTGCGCTCGGATTTTTTATTCCCAACTTGATCACCGCCGGTACCGAAAGCCTTGCCCCCTGCCCCGGTCAGAACAATGGAACCGATGTCTGGGTCCCATCCGGCTTTCTGAAGTGCATCCAGTACCTCGAAATATGTCTCCATCCGGAACGCATTCATACGCTCCGGGCGGTTGAAAGTGATATACGCTGTATTGTCGCGTTCTTCGTAAATGAGGTCTTCGTAAGTCATTGCGTGTGTTTCCCAATCAACCGTGCATCGTCAAGCCGCCGGAGACGCTGATCGTCTGACCGGTGATATAGCCAGCGTCATCGCTCGCGAGAAATGCGACCATGCCCGCATAGTCTTCCGGAACACCGAGACGCTTCATCGGGATGGCGCGCTTCAGGCCTTGCTGGATTTTATCGCCGACTTCGGGATCGAGAGAGACCGCGGCGAAGAGCGGTGTATCGGTCGGGCCCGGACAGACCGTGTTAATGCGGATTTTGTTCCGCGTATATTCCCGCGCGAGTGTCTTACCAAAGGCGATCATGCCGCCCTTGCAAGCGGAATACACCGATTCACCGGATGAGCCGACCCGGCCCGCATCCGACGAAATATTCACGATCGAGCCGCCAGTACCGCGCTCCACCATCCCCTTCATCACCACATGACACATATTCAACGGGCCGTAGAGGTTGATCTTCACGACCTTGTCCCAAAAGTCAGGCGTCGAATCGAGGAAGTTGTAAAGCTGATCCCAGCCGGCGCAATTGACCAGAATATCGGACGGACCGGCCTTTCCTTCGAACTCCGCCACTGCCGCGTCGACCGCCGCATAGTCCGTGATATCGCAGGCCTGGCCAAACGCATTCTCGCCAATTTCCGAAGCGGCAGCCACCGCACCATCGCCGTTGATATCGAAAATCCCGACCTTACAGCCCTCTTCCGCTAATCGTTGGCTGATCGCCCTGCCGATCCCGCTGGCGCCACCGGTCACAATGGCTGTTTTTCCGTTCAATCCACGCATCACGCGCTCTCCTCTGGCCGAGTGTTCAAGTTGCTCATAGAGGTAGTCGCGATTTCCAGATCGGACAGCGGCAAAACGCCCCGATCAAAGGGAAATTTGTTTACCGTTCCAACGCCACTGCAATACCAACGCAAGAACCGAACTCGCCGCCGCCAATGCCATCATAGCGAAGAAGGTTTTTTCGGGACCGAATGCGCCATACAATCGTCCGGTAATCGGCATCATCAAGGCCATCGCGGCCCCCATCGCCAACGCGGAATACAATGTCTGAGCAGTGGCGAGCAATTCCGTCGGCGCAATCCGGCTGATAAAGGTCATGCCGCCCAGATGCGCTGCACCAAACGTGAAGGCGTGCAGTGCTTGCGCCACGGTCAGCACCCAAATGTCAGTTGAGGTACCGGTCAGATACCACCGCAAAACCGCGGCAACCGCGCCGGCAAAGATCAATAAGGGCGGCCCGAACCGCTTTAAAAGCGCGGCCCCTTTCCAAAATACGATAATTTCCGATGCGGCGCCAAAGGCCCACAAGAAGCTAATCGTCGAATCGGAGATTCCGATCCCGCGCCAATACAAACTGCCAAACGCGTAGATCGCCGAATGACTGGTCATCGATAGTGCCACGGTCAGCACGAACAGGATGAAGATGGGCCGTGTCGCCAAGCGCAGACCGTCGGTTAGTTTTGGCGCGACACCTTCCGACCTCGTGTCCGGAAGCATATAAAACCCAAGAACGGCAAAAGCGCAGGAACCGACGATCGCCCATAAGATTAAATCCTCGGCCCGTCCCTCCAAAATGACGCCGCCAAGCGAACTGCCGATGATAAAACTGATCGTGCCCCACAGACGTACCTTTCCGTAATCCGCCTCTTCGCGGCGCACATGGGTCATCGTGATGCTGTCGCTTAACGGAATAAGTGGACTGCGGCAGACTGCCGTCACCGCGGCGACCAAGAAGAAATGCCAATACATAGTCGCTAGGCCGAAGAGTGCGTAACCACTGGTCATCCCGATCGCGAACAATATCAATATCCTCCGGCGATGCCCCGTCCGATCGGAGAAATGCGCTACCGCAAGGCTGGCCGCGACGATGAATAGCCGCTCAAACGCCAAAAGATCGCCGATTTGGACTTCACTCAAACCCCGGCTGGACAACCAGACCGGCCACCATGGCATCGATAACCCGCCATAGAAAAAATAGGTCCAATAGGAAAACGAAAGCCTGAACGGAATCGATGTCATTGCGGATGCATAACCCGCCATTCAGCGGTCAGACGTGCCACCTCGGCGCGATCGACTATGGTCAACTTGGGCTCAATTTGGCGCAACCGTTCGGCCGCCCAGTCGTAATCCTTATTCGCCGCACGCCCGAGCCAAAATGCGGCTTTGGCCAAATCGATGGAGACGCCGATGCCCCTCGCGTAGAAATCACCAAGGTTCATTTGTGCGATGGGGTCGTTTTGCTCAGCCGCTTGCCGATACAACGATGCGGCCTTTGTGGGAGAGTAAGCGATACCGGGCGGAGCGGAGATATAAAGTCCAGCCAAGGCGGTCTGCGCATCGATATCTCCGGCCTTCGCCAGGCGCGCCCAAACGATGGCTGCTTCAGCATACCGCCCGCCATCATAGGCACGTAAACCATCCATCAAAGTTTCTCCGAACGTCGGAGATGCGACACACAGCAACACCAGGATATGCAACGATTTACGCAGAATGACCATCCTTGCATATGACAGAAAAAGGGCGGGCACCACAAGGATACCCGCCCAGTTTAAAAGTAACATTACGGAGGGTTACTTCACGCGGAATTCTTCCGGCAACAGCATGACCGCATCCTGATCCGGGGCCACACCGTTGTGGCACTCGTAGCAGAAGTTCATAGCCGCTGAATTCTTGCCGCCGGTCGCCCAAAATACCTTACCGTCGGGCATAATCATTGAATATTTCCAGTCCAGACTGGCTTTATTGAAGCCGGACGGCATTTTCTGCATCAGGAATAGCGGTCCCACCGCCATTTTCCCGTCACCGGAGACCGTAAAGCTATCTTTCGCTAACAAAGCACCCGGTTTGAACGTTCCGGCATTCTCATACGCACCGTAGTTCTTAGCGTAATCGTTGCCGTAGTTTTGAACGAAGCGATTGCCATGCGTCGCCGATTGATAAGCAACTTTGCTGTATCTACGGAAATTTGTGTAATTCTTCGCAATCGGATTCTTAGATTTGCTGTATGCGGTCGTCATTTCCTTCAACAGGCAATCGTAGGCCGAAGCAGCCTCCGCAGCAGTCAATTCGACAACTGGAGCTCCGCCACATGGATTGCAGGGGTTACAGGCACCGCACGGATTACAGCCCCTCTTCGCCACACAGGGGTTGCACGCTCCACAGCCCTTCTTGGCAGCACAGGGATTGCAGCCTTTCTTCGCCGCACACGGGTTGCAGGCGCCGCAGCCCTTCTTCCAGGCTCCACACCATTTTTTGGCCGCGCATGGGTTACATCCCTTTTTTGCTGCACAGGGATTACACGCTCCGCAGCCTTTCTTCGCGGCGCACGGGTTACACGCTTTTTTCGCCGCACAAGGATTACATTTTGCCGCCAATTGTAGACGCGGGATAACGCATTGCTTGGAATAATTCTGCGCTCCGCCACCACACGGGTTACAGGGATTGCAGGCACCGCAAGCACGTTTCCCACCACAGGGATTGCAGCCTTTCTTAGCCGCACAGGGATTACATCCCTTCTTCGACGCACAAGGGTTACACCCACGCTTGGCACGACACGGATTACTCCCCTTTTTACCCGCACACGGATTGCAACCGCGCTTCGGCGCGCATGGCTTACAAGCCGCATGAACTTTTGCCGCAAGCCCCGCTCCGGCAATGCCGAGACCAACCGCAAATACCGCCGGCAAGACAGTCGAAGTGAGCATTTTGCCCTTAAACGGAATCATTAAACCCTCCATAAAACTCGTTTACGCGCCGTTTATTCGGCGCTTCCACCCTAGAATCAGTAGAATCAGTTTATACGGATGAACCGTGAAACGCGTCTCACTTCGGATAACGTCATTGTGAAATATCATATAGGCGAAATATCACCTCGCTCGCGCATAGTTGAGAGACGTTGATTAGAACATTCGAATGCGCGAAGGCACTCTCATACGAACGCCCGACGACAAACGATGTTCAATAGTGATCGAAAGGAGAGAGGCGATGATAAAGTTTCATAAGATTCTATTTTCCGTGGCCACGGCGTTCGTCATTTCGACCGGACCCGCAATCGCTGATGGTAATGCGAAAATGGGAAAGAAAGTTTTTAATAAATGTCGCGCCTGCCATGCCCTAAAAGCAGGAAAGAAGAAGGTCGGACCGTCCCTTCATGGGATCGTAGGACGCAAAGCCGGGTCGGAAAGCTACTTCAAGTACTCAAAAGCGATGGAATCCGCCGGTATTGATTGGACCGCTGAAAACTTAGACAAGTATCTCAAAGCACCCAAAAAGTTCATTCCCAAAAACAAAATGCCCTTCGGCGGTCTCAAAAAAGCCAAAGATCGCGCAAATATCATCGCCTATTTAAAATCCGCCTCTAACTAGCCCTATTGCGAGAACCGGGCATTCCGGCAGAATGATGGCGAAGGTTCAAATTATTGGAGATAACCGATCATGGCACGCGTGCGCGACTTGACCATTGAGGAAGTACCTGAGGATTGTCAGCCGATCTATAAACGGTTTTCCGAGGAATACGGACCGTTCTTAAATCAGGTGAAAGTCTTTGCCCATCGTCCGCCCGCTTTGAAACATATCATGGGTCTTCTATTGGATTTGGCCGACGAGGCCTTGTTGCCAAAACGCTATCTAGAAATTGCCCTCGTCGTCGTCTCCAAAATGAACGAATGCACCTATTGCGTTGCGCATCACGCGCCGCGCCTGACGGAACAAGGACCGGCACCGGAGACGGTCGCCAATATTCTCGAGGACGACTGCCCAGGACTCGACGAGGTCGACCGTCTGGTG
>JABJCS010000191.1 GCA_018665505.1 Alphaproteobacteria bacterium | reverse complement strand
CACGGTCTGTTCCTGATGCGCCCAGGAAATACGTTCCGCGGGCATCTCTAACGCTGCTTCGTAATTGGAAATGACGTTGGGCCCAAGCTTGTCCTTATGGTTTTCATACCGCTCGCGGTGGCGTGAGATAAACAGCTGGCAACGTAAAATCCAATTCACCTCTTCCACACTGGATAAGTTCGGGTCTTTCCATACCGTCGATTTAAAGATCGGTGTGATCGTTTCCATCCGCTCGCGGAACAGCGAGCGGAATCCATTGTCGACGGGACAAAACCCCAGGTCTTCGGAGAACGCGATCCGGAGGCCGTTCAGATCGACCTGCTCAATCGTCCGATACGCCATAGGATCACGCGGGAACGCCAGCATGTCGCTGTCGTCGTAGTCGACCATGGCCCCCATCATCAGCACCATATCCTCGACGCTGCGCGCCATCGGGCCTTCGACCGCGAAGTTGGTATAGCCGACGTTTCGGCGTGCGGAGGGAATGAGCCCCGGCGTGCTGCGATGCGAAACGACGCCATTGATCGCCGCTGGGACGCGTAAACTGCCGCCGGAATCGTTTCCGGTCGCGAGCGGCATCATATTGGTCGCAAGTGCCACGCCGGAACCGCCCGACGATCCACCGCATATCCGCGTCGGGTCGTAGGGATTTCCCGTGGCCCCAAACACTGCGTTTCGCGTATTGGCGCCGGCACCAAATTCCGGTGTGTTGGTTTTGCAGAAGACATTGGCGCCCGCTTGGCGTAGGCGCGAGACAATGAGATCATCCTGGTTCGGTACGTAATCCTCATAGAGGAGCGATCCGAATGTGGTGCGCATGCCCGCAGTTTCCTGCAGGTCCTTTATGCCGAGCGGCAGACCATGCAGCAGTCCCAACTCTTCCCCGCGCGCCACCGCATCCGCCTGTGCCTGCGCGGTTCGGCGCGCGCCATCGTAGTCGGTCGTCACCACGGCATTCACGGCGGGGTTCACTGCTTCAATCCGCCGGATGCAGGATTCCAATAGCTCTACCGGCGAAAGCTTGCCGATGCCAATAAGACGGCGCGCTTCCACCGCCGAGAGATCGCAAGGTTCGGTCATAATTTTTCCTCTGCCCCCTCACCCTCTCCCACCAGGGGAGAGGGTCCCTTATCTATACCTAATCGGCATCATAGTTTTTCCAAATCCGGTATCGGCCGCGCCGTCATCGGGTCGCCTGCGAATAGTTCCTCAAGAACCGACGCCACAGACAAAGTGCGACGATCTCCGTATCGCGGTCCCACCACCTGAATGCCGAACGGCGTGCCGCCCGGTTCGACGCCACAGGGGATCGCCGTCACCGGATGCCCCGTCACCGACAGCGCCGAGGTCAAACCCACCCATTGGAGGTAATTCTCCATCGGCGCACCGTCGATTTCCGTCGGGAAGTTCTGCTCATGAAGAAATGGCGGGACACCAACGCCAGGGCAAATCAAAACGTCGAAATCTTCATATAATTGCTCGAATTTCTGGCAGATATTCATCTGCTCCCGGCAAGCCCAACCGACCTGCTCCATCGTCATCTCCATCGCCGCTTCGTAGTTCGAGCGCACAGTCGCACCGAGTTCGTCGTAGTGTTCCTCATAGTGCCGTTTATGCGCCGCGGCGAAATAAACCCCGCGCAATATCCAAAAGACATCCAGGGCGGAGGCCATTCCGAGCGGCACTTCCTCAACCACCGCAGCATGGCGTGACAGCGCGGTCATACGGTCACCGAAGGTCGAGCGGATGCTCTTAGCGACCGGCGCGCATCCCAGGTCCGGGGAAATCCCGATCCGAAGTGAGCCGAGATCAACCGGCTCTAACTCCCGTAACCTCGACGCGTCGTGCGGGAATGCCATTGGATCGCCGGCGCCCGGAGTGGCCATTGCAGATAACAAGAACGCTGCATCCCTCACATTACGCGCCAATGGGCCTTGCAGATCCAAGGGTGTCATCGCCACCGCACGTCGATCATAGGGCACCAATCCCGGCGTGGGACGATGACCGACAACACCACTGAAGGTCGCCGGAACACGGACACTGCCGCCGATATCCGAGCCCATCGCCAATGGCAGCATCCCGCATGCTAGCGCCACCGCCGTGCCGCCGGATGACCCGCCACAGGTCAGGTCCGTGTCAAACGGATTGCGGGTCACACCGTAAACTAGATTTACTGTATTTGCCCCGGCCGTGAATTCCGGCGTGTTGGTCTTACCCATGACAATGGCGCCATTCCCGCGCACTGCCTTAACCAGGCCTTCATCCTGTTTCGGAATATTATCCTTATAAATCAGAGATCCATAGGTCGAGCGCAGGCCGCCAACCTCGTTCGCATCCTTCACGCCGATCGGCAGACCGTGCAATAACGGTAAGGAATCGCCTCGTTGAATCGCAGTTTCCGCCGCTTCGGCCTCTTTCCGCGCGTCGTCGAAACGCTCGGCGACAATCGCGTTGACGGCGGGGTTCACGCGCTCAATGCGTTGGCGGCAAGAATCGAACAGTTCGACCGGCGATAGCGCGCCGTTACCCATCATACGTCGGGCGTCTCGGGCAGATAGATCACATGCTTCAGTCATCGCTTAATCCCTCTCCGGGACAGGCGTCATCGGATCGCCGATATCCCAATAGACGCCCGCCATGATCGCAATGCCTTCACGGGTGACGCTCTTTAAAATGTGCTCATTGGGCGCGTGCTGCGAGCAGCCCACATAAGAATGCGGTATCCAGCACAACGGTAATCCAAGTGTGTCTTGGAATATATAGTTGCAAATCGAGCCGCCGGAATTCGGCAATTTGACCGTCTTCTCACCTGTCGTGCGGGTCACCGAATTCGCGATATAGCTCGGCCAAGGGTGATCAGGGTCTGTACGCGACGCCTTGAAGCCGCCGGCATTTTCAGCTGGAGCGTCCATCACTTTGACCATATCGAATCCATTTTCATCCAAGTGTTCTTGAATGACGTCTTGGAATTCTTCCCAACGAGAGCCCACGACGAAGCGAATCTGGCAATGCGCCCAAGCGCGCGGCGGCACCGCGTTCACCGGCCGATCCGGATTACCGACCTTGAACGCCAACACTTCGAATGTGTTCCAGCCATAGACCTTCTCAGATGCACTGAGCCCCGGCTCACCCCACCAATCCTGCACTTCAGGTGCGTCCGGTCCGCCCTCCCGCGCGACATCCCGCAAGGCGACGCGCACCGAATTCGGTATCGGTGGCGGCAGGATATCCTTTACCAGGATTTGTCCCTTCTCACTCACGATACTCGCGAGGGCATGGGCCAAGATGATGCCCGGATTGGCGAGCAATCCACCCCAATTTCCGGAATGGTGACCGCCTTCACGTAACTCGCACACCAGATCAAAATTCACCGCACCTCGATTGCCACAATTGATGTTCGCTTTGGCTGCGTCGATACGTGGGCCATCGGAAGCCAGGTAGAAATCGGCGGCGAAGTCCTCCAGATTGGCCGCAACGATATCGTTTACGCCCGCGGAGCCGTTTTCCTCACCCATCTCGATCATGAATTTATGATTGAAGCCGAGGCTCCCGCGTTCCTCGAGGACGCATGCCAGCGCCGCCATATGGAGGCAATGCTGTCCCTTATTGTCGGCGGTGCCGCGCCCGTACACCTTGTCGCCGCGCTCTTCTATTCGCCATGGGGACAGTCCCTCATACCATTGCTCCTCGTAGCCCAGGATCACGTCGCCGTGGCCGTAGCCGAGGATCGTTGGTAGGTCATCCCCCTCGTGGCGATGCACCAACAGGACGGGGCCTTTTCCCTCGAGTGGATTGTCGTAAATCCGGCACTCATATCCCATCGCCTCGAACGCCGGCTGCATCTCGTCGGTCAAATATCGATAGAGATCGGGTATCCGGTCCGGATCTTGGCTTTCGGTCGGAATCGCGACCCGGCGCGCGACGTCGTCCAAGTAACTACCGTCGTCAAAATAAGTGAGCGCACGGTCAATCGTAGCCTGACGGCTCATGGCAACCTCCCCGATATTCGCCGGACGGTTCTAGGCCGCCTTCGGCGTGACTCCTTCGCCCAGGTCCCAATACAAACCGGCCATCAACTCGATGGCGGAGCGGGCCTCGGACAAAAGGATGTGTTCGTTCGGCGCGTGCTGAGAGCACGAGGCGTAGGAATGCGGGACCCAAAT
>JABJCS010000190.1 GCA_018665505.1 Alphaproteobacteria bacterium | reverse complement strand
CTGCCCGCCATGGCTGATTGCCGCGACGCCCTGGCACCCGGCGCGCCCTTGGTGCATCGCGACGGGCCAGACAATCTGCTCTCCGAATTCGATATCGGATATGGCGATGTCGAGGGTGTTTTCGCGTCGGCCCCTCATGTCTTCCAGGAGTCACTCTGGCAGCATCGTGGCGGTGGGCATTCGATGGAATGTCGCGGCGGCATCGCCGATTACGATTCGACGGAGGATTTCCTCACATATTGGTGTTCGACCCAGACGCCGCATGCGGCGAGGCGCACGCTGGTCGATATGTTGGGACGCGACGACGATAGCATTCGGGTCGTGACTCCTGATATAGGCGGCGGATTCGGGCCGAAGCTCGTCTTCTATCCGGAGGATGTGACGCTCTGTCTGGCGTCGATGATCCTCGACCGCCCAGTCAAATGGATCGAGGACAGGCGCGAACATTTCGTCGCCACGACGCAAGAACGTGATCAATACTGGGAGATCGAGATTGCCGCTGACAGCGACGGTAAGCTGCTCGGAATTCGGGGTGAAATCATTCACGATCATGGTGCCTATACGGGGCGTGGTATTAACCTCGCCGCCAATTCCGCCGAGACCCTTACCATGGGTTATATCGTGCCTACCTGCATGATGAATGTGAAGGTCGCGCTGACGAATAAAATACCGGCGACGCCGGTGCGCGGAGCCGGGCATCCGCAAGCCGCTTTCGCGATGGAACGATTGCTCGACCGGGTTGCACGCGAACTCGGTTTGGACCGGGCGGAAGTGCGGCGGCGAAATTTCATTCCGCCCGACGCCATGCCCTACGAGAAACAGGTACACGCCCGGAGCGGATTGCCGGTGGTGATCGACACCGGCGAGTACGACATTATGCAGCAGAAAGTTTTGGACCGCGCCGGATGGGCGGCATTTGCGGCGCGGCAATCCACCGCGCGCGATGAGGGGCGTTATCTTGGCATCGGTCTCGGCAATTATGTGAAGGGCACGGGACGCGGCCCGTTCGAGGCGGTGACCGTGCGCATCGGCAGTTCCGGCAGAATCTTCGTCGCCTGCGGCGGCTCTGCTATCGGCCAGGGAACGCGCACTATGCTGACCCGCATCGTCGCAGAACAATTGGGTGGCGATCCTTCTAATATCGTCGTCACGGTCGGTGACACGGCGGCGGTCTCGAACGGAATCGGCACGTCGAACAGCCGGTTAACCGTGACCGCCGGATCATCCGCTCATGTCGCCGCCATCGCGGTGCGCGAGAAAGCGCTCACTGTAGCCGCCGATATGCTCGAGGCCTCCGAGGCCGATCTTGAGATCGAAGGTGGGGAGATCAAGGTGCGCGGTTCCGATTTGAAAGTGAGCCTCGGCGACGTCGCCAAAGCCGTCGCCGGAACGCCGGGCTACCGCTTGCCGGACGGGGTGACCCCCGGCATGGAAGCGACCAAAACTCATATCATCGAGGAAGAAACTTTCGCCAGTGGTTGCGCCGTCGCCGAGGTCGAGGTGGATATCGAAACCGGTAAGGTCACGATCCTCAACTATGTGATGGCGCAAGACAGTGGACGCATTCTGGATCGCCAAATCGCCGAAGGTCAGCTCTATGGCGGCATCGCGCATGGGATCGGGAATACGCTGTTCGAATGGATGCGCTACGACGATGACGCGCAGCCGGTGACCGCGACCTTGGCAGAATATTTACTGGTGACCGCGCCCGAAATGCCCCGCGCAGAGTTGATCCTGCACGAGACACCGACGACGCGGAATCCGCTGGGTGTGAAGGGTATCGGAGAATGTGGATTGATGCCGGCGACCTCGGCAATTGTCTCGGCGATTGAGGATGCGCTTTCACCATTCGACGCGCACCTGACCCGCGTGCCGCTGACACCACCCGATATTCTGGCGGCCATCGCGGCGGGCTCAGGCGACTGAATCTTACCGTAAAATCATCTCCGACGCTTTTTCCGCCATCATTAGTACCGGCGCATTGATATTGCCGGAGGTAAGATCCGGCATCGCGGAGGCGTCGACGACGCGTAAATTCTCAGCCCCACGTACTTTCATCTCTGCATCGAGTACGGCGGTCTCGTTCACGCCCATGGGGCAGGTGCAGGCTGGATGATGGGCGGTGACCATCGTCTCGCGGATCCAGGCGTCGATCTCGTTGTCGTTGTTCACGGAAATACCGGGGTCGATCTCGTCGCCGCGATAAGGGTCGAGCGGTGTTTGCACCGTGGCACGCCGCGCCATGCGGACGCCTTCCCGTAGGGTCGCCATATCGCTGTCGACAGAGAAAAAATTCTGGAACACTTTCACCGTGTCGCGCGGATCGGCGGAGCGAAGGCGTAGATGGCCCCGGCTTTCCGGGTGCAAGAGGATGGGGCGGATGCCGAACCCGTCGCGGAACGCAGGCTTGAAGCCCGGGAACCAAGGGTGGACGACTCCCGGCACGCTGCGAATGATGAATTGAATATCGGGCACAGAGAGTTCCGGGCGCGACTTCAGATGCGCGAACAGAGGTGCCGGCACGATCGTCGCTGGCCCCGTGCCAAAGAAATGCGCTTGCAGCATCGCGAGAGCGAGGCGGTCGTACCGCATGGTACGGGTAAAGGTGCCGGGAATTTTCCGATCATAGCTCACCATGACCGCGAGATGGTCCTGCAAATTCTCGCCAACCCCGGGACTGTCCAGCAGGACATCGATTCCGTGTTCCTGCAAATGCCCGGCCGGTCCGATACCGGACAGCATTAGAAGGTGCGGTGAATTAAAGACGCCGCCGGAGAGGATCACTTCGCGGGAAGCATTCAGAGTCCGAGTGACGCCGCCTTGGGAATATTCGATGCCGACGGCTTTCTTCCCTTCGGACAGGATACGCCCCGCAAGCGCTTCGGTCTTCAGTTCCAAGTTGGGGCGGGAGAGTACCGGCTTCAGGAAGGCGACCGCGGCGCTGCAACGCTTGCCGTTGCGGATGGTGAACTGCGTGCGCGTAAAACCTTCTTGCTCGGCCGCATTATAGTCCGGCGTGTACCCATACCCTGCCACCTTCGCGGATTCGATCCAGGCATCGAGCAGCGGATCACGGTCGGGAGACTGCACTACCGTGAGGTCGCCGGAGCTTCCACGATATTCCGGATCGGCATCACCTTCCCAGGATTCGTTGCGGCGGAAATACGGCAGGACATCGTCGTACCCCCAGCCGGTGGCACCTTTTTGGGCCCAGCGATTGAAATCTTCCCGATGGCCGCGCACATAGGCCATGACGTTGATGGACGATGAACCGCCGACCACCTTGCCGCGCATGGCTTCGATCACGCGGTCGTCCGTAAAAGGTTCCGGCTCGCTGTCATATCCCCAATCATGGCGGCGTTCCGGATGCATCTTACCGATACCGATAGGGATGTGGATTAGAGGGTCGCGGTCCATCGGACCGGCCTCCAGTACAACGACCCGGTTCTTCGGGTCCGCGCTCAAACGGTTCGCGAGAACACACCCGGCGCTACCCGCGCCGACGATGATGTAGTCAACGGTATCAACCATGATCGGGCACCAGGATTGCGCGGCCTTTGATTTTGCGGCTGCTGATGGAGTCGAGCGCTTGGGCGAACCCTTCGAGTGGGAAGACCTCCGACGGCGCCGGTTTGATTTTGCCTTCGTCATATAGCTGGAAGATGTCAGCGAAACATTCGTCCATGATATCGAGGCGCTTCTTGCGATAGTCGCTGACCTGCAATCCGCTGACCTCGATATTCTTCAGCAGAAGGTAGTTGGCTTTGACGCTTGGGATGTTTCCGGCGGCAAAACCGACGACGACCAACCGGCCCCGCCACGCGAGCGCGCGTAGGGCCGCGCCGAAAATTTCGTCCCCGAGCGGGTCCATGATGACATCGGCCCCCTCCCCGTCGGTCGCCGCGTATACCTGGTCGCGCAAACCGTCGCGCAGATTGTCGACGGAAAGGTCGATGACGCCGTCGATATCGTCCGGCGCAAAGAGATCGGCTTTGGCAGGTGTGGTCAGTCCCGCCAACACGCGCGCGCCTTTCGCCTTGGCCAGTTGGACGCAGGCATAACCAACCCCGCCGCTGGCGCCGAGAACGAGCGCTGTCTCTCCCGCCCGCAGGCGGCCACGCTCGAACATTGCGAACCATGCTGTGTCGTAGACCAGAGACATCGACGACGCGTCGACAAAGGAAAGCGAGTCGGGAATTCTATAGGCTTGGCTCTGGTCGATGGAGAGCAATTGCGCATAGCCGCCTTGCTCGGACATCGCCAGCACGCGGTCGCCGACTTTAAACCGATCCACATTCGCGCCGATCTCGGTAACGATGCCGGTCGCCGCCTTGCCGGGCACGAAGGGCAGTTCCGGTAGGAATTGGTATTTACCGCCGATCACCAACAGGTCAACGAAGTTGGCCGCGACCGCTTGCACCTGGATCAGAATATCTTCGAGTCCGAGGACCGGGTCCGGGAACTCCTCTACCGTTGCGTTGGAGGGGTCTCCGAAAGCTTTCAGGACGACGGCGCGCATTCAACGATCCTTTTCCAAAGGTCAGCTTGGGGCTTGCCAGCGAACCGGTTTCGGGTCGACGTCGTGCCGGTCGATCCAGTCGTTCAGTTCGCGTTTCAATATCTTACCGTTCGAGGTGAGCGGCATATGATCGAGTTCGACGAAGAATTCCGGCATGTCGTATTTCGACAGACCTTCGGCGTCGAGATGCGCCAACAGATCCGCCGGGATCAACGCCGCGTCGGGGCGCAGGGTCACCGCAATGCAGACCCGTTCGCCGAGCCGCTCGTCTGGGACCGGGACGGCGGCGGCGCGTTCGACCGCACCATGGCGCATGGCCAGCGCTTCGATTTTGGCCGGATAAATATTGTGCCCGCCGCGGATGATGACGTCTTTCTTGCGCCCGGTGATGCGCAGATATCCGTCCGCGTCGAGCGACCCCAGATCGCCGGTCATGAAATATCCGTGGCTGTTGAAGGAGGCTGTCGTGCTTTCCTCGTCCTCGAAATACCCCAGCATCAAGCTCGCGCCCCGGCCGCCGATCTGGCCGATTTCTCCGACCTTGGCTTCCTTGTTCTGATCTTCCTGCGACCAGATGCGGATTTCGTATCCATCGCAGGCAGTGCCCGATGTCCCAGTGATCCGGTCCGGCGGATCGTCCGGCAGGGTGTAGTGATGCGAGCAGGCCTCCGTCATCCCATAGCCGCTTTGCGGCGTGATGCCATGGTCAAGCAATTCGGCGCAGACAGCATCGGGGACAGCGGCGCCGGAGATTCGGAAACCCTTTAACAACGGCAAGCCTGCATCGTCGCCCGCGCGCAGTTCCGACAGCAGGTCAATGGCGTGGGTTGGTACGCCGAAAAGAAATGTTGCACCGGTCTCGCGCAATCTGGCGAGTAGGCTCGATCCCTTGAGCAGGTCATGGACGATCAATTCACCACCGACTGCAATGGCGCTGATCAACGCACCGAAACCCAGATTGTGACTGAGTGGGCTCATCGTGTAGATGCGAGACTCCGGGCCGAAATGCCAATCCGCCGCGATGGTCCGCGCGTTCGCGAGCAACGTGTTGTCGGTGTGCAGCACCCCTTTCGGCTCGCCCGTCGTACCAGAGGTGAAAGGAAGATAGACGACGGTATCGGGATCGCTGATCGGTTCGGTTGATGTTGCGGGCCTGTCCGCCAATCCAAAAAACGCTGCTCCGGCGCAGGCATCAATGGGCGGAAGAGTGTAGACTTGCCGCAGATGCTCCAGCGCCTTGAGTCCGGACGCGATATCGCGTCGATCCGCGTCGGCACCGTAGTTCGGTTGCAGGATCAGGGCCGACGCCGACATGCGGCGTAACAGATCCAAGACTTGTTCGACCGTGTGGTCGCGCTGTAATCCTGGCGAACAGACATAGCCGTTTCGCGAACACGCCAAGACGGCGATGGCTCCCTCAACCCGGCTCGGCAGCCAAATGCCGACCCGGTCGCCCGGCTGTAATCCACGCCCCGCGAAATCGGCGGCGAGCGCATCCGCGGCTTCGACGAATTCCCGGTAGGTGAGGCGCCGCATCCGATCGCGGACGGCCCAGGCATCGGGCGTCGCTTGCGCGCGCGCGGCGGCCAGATCGTAAATTGTCTCGGTGCGCCAATGACCGTCACCGTAATGAGTGGTCGCGCGTTCTGAAGTGGGTTTTGGCAACATATCGGTGATTAAGCTTAGGTGTCTGAAAGGGGTGATCAATTCTCGACGGTTGATATCGCTCTATATTAGACCTCAGGAGGACCGTAACCCATGGAAATCATTGCAAGTGGCAGCCCGCTCGGGGCCGAGGTGCGCGGGATCGATATGCGCGTACCGCTAAGTGCGGAGGACGTGGCGACGATCCGGCAGGCCTGGAACGATCATCTCGTCCTCGCGGTACTTGGACAGATCGACGTGAGCCTTGACGATCACATGGCATTCTCGCGGCACTTCGGTGAATTGGCGATGTCGCCGCCAAGCCCGGTGACCGGTAAGCGCGGTGAGTTCGAGGGCGTTCCACCGGAAATCGCCGTGGTCTCGAATATCGAAGTGGACGGCAAACCGATCGGCGCTTTGGGGACGGCGGATGTGAAGTGGCACACGGATTCCTCGTTCTTCGAAGTACCCCCCGCCGGCGGTCTCTTGCGCGCCATCGAAGTGCCGGAGGACGGATCAGGGGCGACGTCGTTCCTCAATCTTTATCGCGCCTACGAGACCCTGGCGGACGATGTGAAAGAGCGGATCGAGGGGCGTCTCTGTAACCACAGTGCTAATTTTGATTCCTCCGGACGACCCTATCCTTATGCGGAGACCGGCGATCCGACGAAGTCACCGGGGGCTCACCACCCGTTGGTGCGCACCCATCCGGAGACGGGTGGGAAGTGTTTGTTTTTGGGACGGCGTCTCGATGCGTGGATCGTCGGGATGGAGGTCGATGAGAGCGAAGAATTGCTCGACGCCATTTGGGATCATGCTACCAGCGATACTTTCAAATGGACCCATGAATGGCGTAACGGGGATATGATTATGTGGGACAACCGCTGCGTCATGCACCGCCGCGACGCCTTCGACCCGTCGCTCCGCCGTCACATGCAACGCACACAGATTGTAGGTACGAAGCCGGAATAGGCGGAATTGTCAGGAGAAGGTGCGTTATTCGGTCAACCGGAAAGGCTATCCGGGCCAGCGTAACGTTCATCATAAGCGATGCCCAGGTTCTCCATTTCTTCCTTTAGCATGGCCGCGCCGTGCCAAACGACCGGCACGCCGCCGGGGATTGCGGCGGCGGTGATTGCCTCGAACATTTCGCGGGGCGTGGCGCCCGCCAAGAGGCCCCGCCGGATATGGACCCGTGCCCCGTTCATTTTGCCCTGGGTCAGCAAGATGCCCGTGATGACGAATTCCTTCGTCGCGCGGGAAATCGCCGCCTCTTTTCGCGAAATGGTCCAGGTGGAGTAATAGTTCTTCAGCGCGGCAAAATATTCGGGGTCGAGCTCCATCACCGCCTCATGACCGGGATGCAGAACACCGAGAATTTCGTTCTTGAATTCTTCCGCGACGTCATCGGCCATGAATTTCTCCCTTTGCCCTCAGGCTTTCTTTTGAAACTCCGGATAGAGATTAACATACCCAAGCTTGGCGCGCTTCTTTGCGTTCTCGCGGGCTACGTCCCGCGTCATCGGCGTGAAGCCGTGGCCTTCGACAATCCGTTGCATGAAGCACATCCGGGCAGTGACGGCGATGGCGTCGTGCAGGCCTTTCTCATCCCAGCCCGCATCGAAGACGGCGTCGGCATCCGCTTGCGTCATCTCACCGGGGGTTAGGGTCAGTTTACGCACGAACTTGAACAGCGGCTTCAGCTTATCGTCGATATCGGCGGTGTCGATATTCTCCAGCAACTCCTCGATCAAACCGTCTTTCACCCCATGCGCATAGGCGGCTTCGGAATGGGCGACATAGGCGAAGTTGCAGCCGGCGACGCCGACCACGAAAGAGGCGATCATCTCGCGCTCACCCGAGGTGAGCGGCGAGGGACCGTTCATCAGCTCTTGGCTCATTTCCGACCACAGACGGTAGATGTCCGGATAGGCGGTAAAGACATTGGCGGGTCCGGCGGTCTCCGGATGGGATTTGAAAAACGGCATGGCGGTTTACTCTCTGACTGTTTCAGTAGGAGAAGATAGAACCGCCGATCACAAAATCACCCGTCTGCTTCGACCTGCACCTCGACACCATGCAAGGCGGTGCTGTCGCCCATGTCGCTGCGAAGCCCCGGATTGAGCGCATTGACATTCAGACCGCTCGGACTCTTGCCCGGCCACCGGCCCTTGGGCGCCCAGCCGACACCGGGCGGCGTCTTGTCACTGACTGCGATCCGCATGGAGAGTTCGCCCGCTTCGTTCCATACCCGCGCGGTCGCGCCGTCGGCTAAATTGCGGGAATGCGCATCTTCCGGATGGAGGGTCAATGTCTCAGGTTCGGTGCGCTCGAAGATGCGAGGCTCGTTATCGTAGGAGGAATTCATGTGCCATTCACCCGCCGGCGTCAGTAGCCGCAGGTTGCCGGGTGCCGGTCGGGCCAGTGGGTCCGGCATGGGTGTGCGCGTATGTCCGTCCGCTTCTGCCGCCGCGCTGGCGATTTCGATCTTCCCGGATGGTGTCGGATAGGATTGGTCTTCCCACAGGATCACCGGGTCTACGGAGGGATAGAAACTGCCCGCTGCTTTCAATTCATCGAAACTCAGATCGTGCGCCTTCAAGAGGTGCGCTAGGATCGACGCGTCATCTTCATAGAGTGCGGGTTCGGTCAGTCCCATGGCTTTGGACAAGCGGCGGAAAATATCCTGGTTCGGCAGCGCCTCGCCAATGGGCTCAGCCGCCTTGGATTGCGGGCCCAGGGCCAGATGAAAATAAGAGCCGACCAGATCATCGAATTCCAGGAAGCTAGCCGCCGGAAGCACATAATCCGCATAGCGCGCGCTGTCGGTCATGAAAAGCTCGGCGACGATTGTGAAGAGCTCTTCCGATTCCAACGCCTTGAGCAGCCGCTTTTGATCTGGGTTCGAGGCCGCGATATTGATGTTCCAAAGGATCAGCGCCTTGTCGTTTGGCGCCGCTTCGAGATGCGCGCAGAGATCCATGTGACTGACGGGATTGGCGTCCCCTTCGCGCAAGCTCTCCTGGCCGACATAACCCATGTCGAGGCCCCGCGTCGTGCCTTTGCCATTGAGGAAACAGATGCCGGTGCCGGGCCTCCCGATATTGCCAGTGACCGCCGGCAGCATCGTGACCGCGCGAAAAGCATTCCCACCCGTGGGTGCCCGGCACAGGGCTTGGCCGAGGAAGATCATGGATGGACCGGCACCATAGGCTTCTGCCACCGCCAGAATATCCGCCTCGGACAGTCCGGTCGCCTCGGCGGCCCGTGCCGGCGGCCAAGCGTCAATTAGCGGTTCCAGTTCGTCGAAACCGGTCGTGTGGGCATCAATAAAACCCCGGTCCAACTTACCCATCGCCTTGAGCGCATGCATCAAGCCGAAGGCCAAGGCGGAATCCGTGCCAGGGAAGGGGCGCAGATGAATATCGGCACGTTCGGCGGTCGGAGTGCGGATCGGATCGATGACGATTAAGGTGCCGGGAAACTCCGCCAACCAGTGTTTGTCCATATGCGGACCGCTGGCCGATGGATTGCCGCCCCAAACGATCAAACATTGAGACGCCGTTGCGGTGCGCGGATCGAACCCGGTGGCGCTGTTCCCCAACACATAGCTAAGGGCGACATGGCCGGAGAGATTGCAGATCGAATCCGGCTCGATCTCCGTCGCACCGATATAATTGAAGAAGCGTAATGGAAACTGATTGGCGATAACCGAACACGTGCCGGTGTAGTGTGCGGTCAAAATATCTTTCGCGCGATCCTTGGCGATCAATCCGTTGAGCCGCGCGGCGATGTCGGACAACGCTTCATCCCAGGATACTTCCTCGAACGTACCCGAGCCTTTCGGTCCCGTGCGTTTCAGCGGCTTTTGCAGCCGCGCCTTTGGATCGCGCCACACTCCATTATAGGCGAGAGTACATTTACCGCAGAGCGATCCCCTATTCGCCGGATGATCCGGGTCGCCGGTCACCCGGTCGATGGTGCCATCTTTCACGACAACACGAATACCGCAGCTGTCATAACAATCGCGCGGGCAGGTGGTCAAAATTAAGGTTTCGGTCATGGTTTGGGACGCTCCGGTTCGACGGCGGTAAAGTCAGCCTATCGATAATATAACCGCATCGGGGCCTGGAAGAGCCAATAAGCTGGAATGGCCTTGGTCCAATACGGGTTTTCGACCTATCTTCCTATCAGCTATTCACGCGTCTTGCGACGCTCAGCCTCTAATTCTAAGGAACTACCGCTATGAAATTGATTTGCTCCGGCAATTCCCCTTACGCCCGTCGGCCTCGCATGGCCATCCGCGAAGCCGGTTTGATGGACAAGATTGAAGAAGTCGACGTCTCGCCGATGCCCGACAACATGGACATGATCCTGGGCTTCGGGCCGGGAGCCAAGGTTCCGGGATTGGTCACCGATAGCGGCACCTATCTCAGCGAAACACTGGTCATTTGCCATTATCTCGACGATATCTCCGGCGGGAAATTGTATCCCAAAGACTCAGCCGCACGGGAGCAGGCAATGGTGATCGAGGGGATCGCCTCGTTGCTGATGGACTCCCAATTCGCGCGCTCACATGAGAAGCGCCGTGAGGATGGCGAGAAATCCCAAGGCGTGATCGACAAGGAAGCGGGCCGTGCTGCGCGTTCTTATGACAGTTTGGAAGGCATGGCTGATTCGTTCGGTGACGACTTCCATATGGGGTTGATGTCGGTCGTCGCGGCGCTGGGTTATGCGGATTGGCGCCACCCCGACGATGGCTGGCGGGATGGACGCCCGAAATTGGCCGCTTGGTACAAAAAGATGGAAGACCGTTCGGCCGTGGCCGAAACGAAAGTCGTTCTTTAGGGTAGCATCGCGGCGCTTGTTTGTGGTGTGATGCCCGCTGCCGACCCAAATCGGCGAAGAGGAAATTCGAGGGACAGTTCGATGAATGCACTATATGAAGCGCCGCGGCCCGAAGGCCGTCCGGGCGAAACCGTTGTCACCAGCACGTGCGGCCACAATTGCGGCGGCCGCTGCGTGGTGAATGCCCATGTGCTCGATGACAAGATCGTCAAAATTTCAACAGACGCCCGGCGCTGGAATCCCGAACTGGCTCCATTGCCTGCTTGTGCGCGCGGTGTCGGACAAATCGAACGTGTCTATCACCCGGACCGATTGAAATATCCGATGCGCCGCGTCGGTCCGCGCGGCTCTGGCGAGTTCGAACGTATTTCCTGGGAAGAAGCCTTGGACGAGGTCGCGGCGCAATTGCTGCGCGTGCGCGAAACCTACGGCAATGCGGCGATCCTCGATGGGTCGCGTTCGGGCAACACGGCGATGTTACACAGCCGCACCGGCCTGATTCGGTTCCTCAATATGTTCGGCGGCTCCAGCGGCTTGTGGTCGAGCATGTCCTGCGAGGCGGAAATCTTCTCCGTGAAGCAGACCTTTGGACCCGACGTCGTTTACAAGTCGGCGGGGCGCGAGCCGACCGATTACGTAAATTCCAAGCTGATTCTGATGTGGGGCTGGTCGCCCGCCGACGGCACCTTTGGGACCGGCACGCCGCAATACCTGAAACATGCCAAGGAACAAGGAGTGCGGATCGTTTGCATCGACCCGCGCCGCCATCGTTCCAGCAAGATGCTGGCGGAAGAGCATATCTTCATCCGGCCCTCAACTGATGCGGCGGCGTTGATCGCGATGGCTTATGTCATCGTCAGCGAAGGGCTGCACGATCAAGACTATCTCGATACATACGTACAAGGCTTCGATGAGCACAGCCTGCCGGAAGGGGCACCCAAGGGCGGTTCCTACCGCGCTTATCTGATGGGCGAGGACGACGGCATCGTGAAGACGCCTGAATGGGCGTCGGAGATTTGCGGCATTCCGGCGGAGACAATCCGCCGTTTGGCCATTGAATTCGGCTCGACTAAACCCGCGGCCATTCAATGCGGCTATGCGCCGGGGCGGACCTTGCACGGCGAACAGTTCCACCGCGCGGCTTATGCCTTGGCGGCGATGACTGGCAATATCGGAATCGCCGGCGGCAGCTCCGGCGTCAGCAACGGCTCGACCGGGCGCTCGGGCATCAAGTCGCTGCCTGCGGGCAAAAACCCCATCGATGCGGAAATCTCAACGCCGCTACTCGCGGATTGTCTGGAGAAAGGCACGGCGGGCGGTTATCCGGCGGATATCAAATTCATCTATTCGATGGGTGGCGATATCTTCAATCAAGCGCCGAACGCGCCGAAGATCGCGAAGGCCCTTGACAATGTGGAGTTCATTGTCGGACAGGATCATTTCCTGACACCGACCACCCGACATGCGGACATCGTATTGCCCGCGACGACTTTCTGGGAGCGTAACGACGTTCACACCCCATGGGCGGGAGCTGGGCATTACGCGATCTTCATGAAGCAAGCGATCCAGCCGATGTATGAATGTCGCAACGACATGGATATTCTAGCCGACTTGGCCGAACGCGTCGGGATCGAGGGCTTTAACGACAAATCCGAACTCGAATGGTTACGAGAATTCACTGAAGACTCGGTCGATGATTTCGACAAGTTCATGGAAGAGGGTGTGGCCCGCTTCCCGGCACCGAAGGACGCGGTTGCCTTCGCCGAGAAAATTCGTGATCCGGGAAACCACAAATTCACGACGCCGTCGGGCAAGATCGAGATCTACTCGACCGGCCTTGGCGAAAACCCCGATCCGTTTGGGCTTGGCGAGATTTCAGCCATTCCGAAATGGGTGCCGCATATCGAGACCAGCGAGACTTTCCCACTCAGCATGTTGAGTTCGAAATCGCGAGCGCGGACGCACTCGATCCACGGCAATCAGGAAAAGCTGAACCGGGTCGACCCGGACGATATTTGGATGCATCCGATGGATGCCGATCCGCGTGGTATTCAGGACGGCCAAGCGGTGAAGGTGATGAGTGCGTCCGGCTCTTCCATCCTGCCGGTGCGTGTGACCGAGGATATCGCGCGTGGTTGCGTCTCCATGAAGGAAGGCCGTTGGTATGCTCCGGACGCCGACGGCATAGACCGCGAAGGTTGCGCCAACGCGGTTACCGTCGATACGACGGCCCGTTGCGGGGCGACAACATACAACACGAACTTCGTCGAGGTGCGTCCGGTCAATCCGGGCCCGGCTGAGTAAACTTTGTAGAACCCCTCTCCGCTAGAGGGAGAGAGTGAGGGGGCTATCCTTTCGGGTAGCCAATTCCGCTCACATCGTCCGGATTGAAATAATCCTCGCCGACCCAGCCGTCTTCGTCGTATTCGGCCATGCATTGCTCGGCTAAGCCGACCATTTGATCGAGAGCGCCCGAGCCGCGTGCGTTGAAGAAGGTTTGGAAGCGGACCATCTCATTGCTGCCCGCGTAGTTGCGCTCGTAGAGCTCGTGCCGGCCACCGAATTCCGAGCCGACCGCGTCCCAGAGCAGTTTCATGATCTTGATCCGCTCCTTGTATTCGATCCCGTTCGAGCCGCGCACATATTGCTTTAGATATTTGTCGATATTGGGGTTCTTGAAATCCAGCGCCGAGGACGGGAGATAGATTAATCCGCTGGCGACGATCTGCATGATGATCTCCTTTACCCGCGGATAGGCTTCGGTCGCGAAGACCCGGTAGGCGGTGCCGGACTGAGCGTTCGGCAGAACCGCGCCGTCGACCCAGGGCTGGCAGTTGTGTGCCATGGCGTCGGAGATCGCCCAGAACAGATTGCGCCATGCGATAACTTCGCCGAGTTGCGTCTGCACGCCGCGAAACTCGTCAGTGCCGGTCGAGCGCAGGGCTTTGTAAAGCAGGCCTGAGATGAAATCGAGTTTGACCGCGAGCCGCGTGCAACCCTGGAAAGTGAAATTATTGAAGAAGCCCGATTCCGGATAGAACTTCATCAGCATCTTGATGTCGCGGTGGACCAGCACGTCCTCCCACGGGATAAAGACGTCGTCAAAG
The DNA here is from genome assembly GCA_018665505.1 of Alphaproteobacteria bacterium. The sequence continues at coordinate 1,687 of JABJCS010000190.1, read as the reverse complement.
ACGAAGATGGCGTCATTCTCGTCGAAGCGGGACGAGAGCGGGTAGTCGAATGGCGTGCCCATCTTGGCGGCTTGCATTTCATAGGACGCTCGGCAGAACAGTTTCACGCCGGGCGCGTCCATCGGTGCGATGAACATCACCGCCAGATCGTCATCGGTGATCTCCGCCGACATATTCTGGCCGAGAAAGTTGTAATGGGTGAGTGCGGCCGAGGTCGCGACCACCTTGGCGCCCGAGACATGGATGCCGGCGTCGGTCTCCCTGTCGATGGTGATGAAGACATCTTTTACATCGTCCGCCGCCTTGTTGCGGTCGACCGGCGGATTGACGATGGCGTGGTTCATGAAGCACACGCTTTCCTGCACACGCTTGTACCAAGCCTTGGCATTGTCCGCGTAGTCGCCCCAGAACGGGGCGTTGGCGCCCAGCGTGTTCATCAGCGACGCCTTGTAATCCGGTGTGCGACCCATCCAGCCGTAAGACATGCGTGACCAAGCGGCGATGGCGTCCCGCTGGCCGATCAGGTCTTCCGCTGAGCGCGCAACGCGGAAAAACTTGTGGGTGTAACCGCCCGACCCAGTATCGGTCTCGCAGGTCAGGACCGATTGTTGAGCCGGATCGTGCAGCGCGTCGTAGAGCTTCGCCATGGTCCGCGCCGAATTGCGGAAGGCGGGATGAGTGGTCACGTCCTCGACGCGCTCACCGTAGATATAAACCTCACGCCCGTCCTTCAGAGAATCTAGATATTCTTGTCCCGTAAACGGCCGTTTTTTCCCCGCGATTATTTCTTCCGGCTTCATTCGGCGGCCCTCCTTTGTTCCGGTATCGTCATGGTCGCGACAGTCACGCCGACCGCGAAGATGGGAATGGGTTCATACAATAGTAAATCACCGGCGCAATCCTGTGTCGCGGCGGAGAGCGCGATATAGGTGCGCATTTCGAACCCGCCTTGTCCGGCTTCGCGATAAACATCGGCATCGGAATAGGCGAGCAGGGCGTCGCGGTCGTGGTGCAGGACGCGGTCCAGGAAAGCGCGGTCCCAGTCCTCGTTGATTTTTCCTGAATCCGGTGTGGCCGGCCAATGGGAGACCCCACCGGTGCCGATGATGGCAATGCGTTCCGGCGCCGCGTCGATGGCATCGCGCAATGCCTTACCGAAGGCCCAGCACCTGTGCAAGGGCGGTAGCGGCGGCCCCTGGCAGTTGATGTTGGCGGGAATGATCGGCAGGTCGTATTCGGGTGTGAGAAAATGCAACGGTACTGAAATGCCGTGATCGAATTTCCACTCCTCCCCATAGGCGACATCAACGTCCTGCATTACGGAGGTGATCAGGCGGCGCGACAACGCCTTGTCGCCGGGAATACGTACAGCGTCGATTCCGAGCCATTCTGGGTCTTCGATCGGTCCATCGTAATAGTCCGCCATACCGATGGCGAAGGCGGGCATGTTGTCCATGAAGAAATTAGCGAAATGTTCTGCGGCCACGACCACCAAAGCGTCAGGACGGGACGCTTCCAATCGTCGGCGCATTTCCGCGAAGGCATCGTGCATGAGCGTCAATTGGTTTGGGTCCGCCATTTCGGCGCGGCCAGTGAACCCCGGTCCATGTCCGCACAATCCGGCGAAGACGAGGGTCATATCAGCGCTCCTCCCGACTGAGTTCGCGCCGGGCGAGGACGGCTGCGG
>JABJCS010000014.1 GCA_018665505.1 Alphaproteobacteria bacterium | reverse complement strand
CGCCGTGGACCATGTCCTCAGGAGCGACCGATTGAACCGGACCTGCCTTCTCAGCGAGTAATTGGCTTACCTTCATTGAATTCCTTTCGAATGGGACGTGCGACCGGTGCGGTTTGAGTCATCCGAATGCAAACGAATATAGGCCTATTCGACCTTTATCATACTCGTTCCGCAATTATCTTCCGGTTAACAGCCAATTCTTGTCAGAAGGCGCAATAATTTCATCCAGGTGTCCAGCAAAATGTAGCAATCTTGCGAATCCATCGCATTCTGATTGAATCGGTTTGAAATCGAGGCGACTCAAGTTACCCTTTTCATTCATACACAAATCACGGTTTAGGGACGCAGATATGGCGCTGGCGCCGGTAACACTCGACGACAAATACGCTTTGGACTCAGGTCGCGTTTTCCTCACGGGAACGCAGGCATTGGTGCGTCTTCCCATGATGCAGCGACGTCGGGATGAAGCCGCAGGACTAAACACCGGATGTTATATCTCCGGCTACCGCGGCTCACCGCTGGGATTGGTCGACCAGCAACTTTGGCAGGCTCGCAGCTTTCTGGATAAACATCATATTAAATTCCAGCCTGGCGTGAACGAAGACCTGGCGGCGACCGCCATACTGGGGACCCAGCAACTCGATATGTCGCCGGGTGCTCGCTATGACGGCATCTTCTCCATGTGGTACGCCAAAGGTCCCGGCGTCGATCGATCTGGTGACATCCTGCGTCACGGCAATCTATTCGGCTCGCATCCGAAGGGCGGCGTCCTGTTGCTCGCGGGTGACGACCACACCTGTAAATCCTCGACCACAGCGCATCAGACCGAATATGCGTTTATGGATGCGATGATCCCTGTGCTCAATCCGGCGGGTGTACAGGAATTCCTCGACCTCGGCCTATATGGCTGGGCGATGTCACGGTATTCCGGGTGCTGGTCGGCTTTCAAGTTAATCGCCGAGACGGTGGATAGCTCAGCCTCCGTGTATGTCGACCCGCACCGGGTCGACATTAAACTGCCAGAAGACTTTGAGATGCCGGAAGGTGGTCTCAGCATTCGCTATCCAGATACGCCGCTGGAAATGGAAGAACGCCTCCACCGATATAAAATCCACGCTGTGTTGGCCTTTGCCCGCGCGAATAAGCTTGACAAAGCGATCATCGATGGACCTAACCGACGATTCGGCATCGTAACCTGCGGCAAATCGTATTTGGATGTGCGCCAAGCATTGGAAGAGCTTGGCATCAACGAGGATTACGCCCGCGCGATCGGCCTCTCAATCTATAAAGTCGGCATGACATGGCCGTTGGAACGTGAGGGTATTCGCCAATTCTGCGAAGGATTGGAAGAAGTCCTCGTGGTCGAGGAAAAACGCCCAGTCATCGAGAACCAGCTGAAGGAACAGCTCTATAATTGGCGCGCCAACCAACGGCCGCGCGTAATCGGCAAATACGACGAAAGCGGCGAATGGATTCTGCCGTCCATCGGCGAGTTGACGCCGTCCCAAATTGCCCGGGTTATCGCGAAACGCCTTGGACAATTCCATTCCAGCAGCCAAATCGACGACCGGATTAAATTTCTCGAGTCCCGCGAACACGCACTGCAAAGTAACTCGCAAGGCTTCCAACGCACGCCGTATTTCTGTTCGGGCTGCCCGCATAACTCCTCCACCAAGGTACCCGATGGTAGTCGGGCGCTTTCTGGAATCGGCTGCCATTTCATGGCGCAATGGATGGAGCGGAACACGGAAACCTTCACGCATATGGGGGCTGAAGGCGTACCTTGGCTCGGCATTTCGCCATTCACCGACGAGGAGCACGTCTTTGCTAATATCGGTGACGGGACGTATTATCACTCGGGCATGATGGCGATTCGACAGGCGATCGCCGCCAACGTCAATATGACCTATAAAATTCTGTTCAATGACGCCGTTGCCATGACCGGCGGACAGCCACACGACGGACCGCTTACGGTGCCGCGAATCACCCAACAGGTGATGGCGGAGGGTGCGTCACGTGTTGTCGTGGTAACCGACGAGCCCGAAAAATATCCGCGCGATGCAGGCTTTGCCTCCGGAACCAAGGTTTTCCATCGGGACGACCTTATACTCGCGCAGAAAGAATTGCGCGAAGAGAGTGGTGTGACCGTTCTTGTCTACGATCAAACCTGCGCGGCCGAAAAGCGCCGACGCCGTCGGAGGGGAACATTCCCGGATCCGCTCAAGCGCGTCATGATCAACGACTTGGTCTGCGAAGGTTGCGGCGATTGCTCCGTCAAATCGAATTGTCTGTCCGTTGTGCCGAAAGAAACCGAGTTCGGTCGCAAACGGACCATCGATCAATCAAGCTGCAATAAAGATTATTCCTGTGTGAACGGGTTCTGCCCGAGCTTCGTGACCGTGCACGGCACCGATCTTAAGAAACCACGTACGTCCGGCGGAGAAGTCGTAGTCCCGGACATCTTTGAGGCTCTACCCGAACCGACGCTTCCCAGCACGGCAGATCCATACGGTATGATGGTGACGGGCATCGGGGGCACCGGCGTCGTTACCATTGGCGCCCTTGTCGCCATGGCGGCGCATATCGAAGGCAAGGGATGTTCGGTCCTGGACATGGTCGGTCTCGCCCAAAAGGGCGGCGCAGTTATTACCCATATTCGTATCGCCGATAATCCCGATGACTTGCATGCGGTCCGCATCGCGGTTGGTGGCGCGGACATGATGCTTGGCTGCGATATTGTCACCGCCGCCAGTTTCGACGCGTTATCGAAAATCGCCCCGGGAAGCACGCGCGCAGTCGTCAACAGCCACGAGACTATCACCGGCGATTTCACACGTGACCCGGATCTGGCATTCCCCGGTGAAGAGCTTCACCAAAGCATCGCCAAGGTCGTGGGCGCGGAGAGAACGGATTTCCTCGAGGGTACCAAATTAGCGACCGCGCTTCTTGGAAACTCGATCGCCAGCAACATGTTTATGCTCGGCTATGCTTGGCAAAAAGG
>JABJCS010000189.1 GCA_018665505.1 Alphaproteobacteria bacterium | reverse complement strand
CTTTCGCGCAGTTCTTCTTCAACCCGAGCATAGTGGGTTCGCATATCGTCGAGCCGCTCGATCGTGTCCAACTCAACAAATCCGCGGTTTTCCAGATTGGTTTTGTAAAACTCAACCGAGCCAAGCGTCTCCAAATGAATGCGGTCTAAGATCGGTTGCAGAACTTCGGGCGGGCAATCCTCGCTTTGCATCGGATCGGTGAAGATAAACTCACCTTCCGGCTTTAAAAGCCTCTGGACTTCATCCAGGACACTCTCGCGATTGGCGCTGTGCAATATGGCATCTTGCGACCAAGCGACATCATAAAATTCATCTGGTTGCGGTACTTCTTCGAAACTTCCGTGGACAACATTGATCTTGTCCACGAGCCCGGATTCGTCATTCATTTCACGGTTTAGCGCGTTTTGCGCCTCACTCACGTTTACGCAGGTCACATTGCAACCGAAGTTTGACGCGAGATAGCGCGCTGTTCCGCCAAAGCCGGCACCCAAATCAATTACATTCGAGTCCTGCCCCAGAGGCAGTAGGCGCTGCGCCATATTCACGACTGTGCGGCGACTCGCGGCCCCAATGTCTTCATCCTCTGAATGATAGAGACCGATGTGGATGTCTTCGCCGCCCCACACATTCTTGTAAAACGCCACTGCTGGCGAGCTATCGTAGTATTCTTCGGCTACCACTACCGTGTCCGGTTTCTGACTCATTTTATCGTTTCCTCCTCCATGCTCGATAGCTTGGGACTCGCCTGAGTGTCGGCGAGAAACAGCCATCGGACCCCACAGCTACAAGGTTTTAGTCCTGCAGAGCCGAATTTTGTGCAGTGCAAATTCCGTCCACAAGACGAACTTCACCGCATACAATGGTATTTGGTTTTGGCGGAACTAACGGGGCCAACATCAATCTAGCGATCGACGAACTTTAGCCCTCATGACGCGTTTTCGTTTTTGCTCTTATCCACCCGTATTAGGGTAGCGGAGTTCCCTCCGACGCGCTCCCGCCTGGACGACCACCACATTTGAAAAGCCGCTTGCACGACCTGTCGCCCAACTGATGACGTCCATCAGTTTAACAAGCGGGAACCGTTGAGACAAACGAACCACGATGAAAGGTCGGTTAAGGCCGCTGAAATGTCGCCCCGATGGACCCGAGACCCATCCCGCCCTAACTGTCAAAGTGGGCCACTGCGTAAGGACCGATCAATTTCTTCAACAGTTTAGGAGGAACCCATGGCGCGACTTGAAGTTCTCCCGGCGGAGGCGGTCGACGATCCCGACCTTCGCGAAATGATGCAAGCGACGGGCGGGGATGAGATGTTTGGCGTCTACGGCCACAACCCGTCCCTGTTCAAGGGCTTTCTCGATTTCTATCTGCCTGCCAAATTCGAGGGCCTGTTGCCGTTCGCACTAAAGGAATTGGTCCGGCTGCGGGTCGCCGAACTAAACGACTGCCAGCGCTGAAAGCTCAGCCGCGCACCCTCGGGAAGGGAGCCAGGTGAGTATGATACGCTTTTCGAAAAACTATCCGATGAGGCCAAGCAGTCGCCCCGTGAGTCGGCAGCGCTCGATTTCGCGGAACGGATGGCGGTCGCGCACGACACGATGGACGACGCATTCATGATAAATCTCCGCACGCTTTTTACCGACGCGGAGATTATTGAACTCGGGCTCGTGACCGGTGCCTTCATCGCGCTTGGCCGATTGCACCGCGCACTCGACATTGCGCCTATGGAAGACGGCGCACATGCGGCGTTTCGAAACGAGAGCTAAGGCAGTCACGCCAAAGGCATAAGCTCGCGCTCAAGATATACCGTTTCGATCGTCATTGGCTTTCGCCTAAGTGCCACTCCGCAGAAGGCGACCCGGCAGAGCACCGGTCGCTTTGCCATCGCGCCAGACGGGCTGCCCCGCCACCAATGTCGCGTCTATGCCCCTCATCTGCTGCAACAGGCGCTTGCCGCCCGCAGGCAGATCGTAATGGACCTGCGGCGACGGCAGGATCATCGCATCGTAGTCGACGATGTTGATGTCCGCGCGCAACCCCACCTCGATCCGGCCGCGATCGGTGAGGCCGATCGCCGCCGCATTGTTCGATGAAAGTCGGCGCACCATGTCTTCCAGTCGATGTTTTGGGCCGCGCGTCCGATCTCTCGTCCAGTAGCTGATCGTATGTGCCATATCGGTCGCATCGCACATCACACCCACATGCGCGCCCCCATCACCAAGACCGATCAAGGTGTCCGGGTGATCCAGCATCTCATGCACGACCGCCAGATCGCCATTGGCGTAGTTCGTTGTTGGTCGGTAGAGGATGGCGCGGCCTCCCTCCTCCAGCATCAAGTCGTAGGCCAGTTCCGCTGGCGAGACGCCCAGACGTTCCGCCTGTTTGCCGACGCTGGTTTCCGGATCCGGTTCATATTGCGGCGGATCACCAAAGGGGAAGATGCGATCCCATTGCTGGAAGCGGCGCTTGCGGACTATATCCCCGCAAGGCTCGGAGACCAAACGAGCGCGCAGCGCTGGATCGTGCAATGCCGCCATCCGTGCGTCGAAATCCAAGTCCTTCACTTGCGCCCAGCTGGGGCACGCGCTGAACGGATTTATCGACAACTCGAAACCCAGCAGAACGCTGGTCGGGCGGCCGCGAACTTGCGCCGTAATCCTCAACCCTTCCGCATTGGCCTCTTCAATACGACCCAGCAAATCGCGCCATTCGTCCGGCCGCGACTCCTTCTGCAGCAAGGTCATCGTCAAGGGCATTCCGGAGCGTTTGGCCAGCTGGCGGCGCAACTCGAACTCCCCATCAATCGCATCTTCGAAATCGCCCACGGTCTGAATCCACCCTCGGCCCACTTCCGCCAACGCGTCGGCAATCTCCAGAAGTTCCTCCTGCGCCGCGCCATAGGAAGGGATCGGCTCGCCCTCCGCCGTACGGTGCTGCAATAGACGCGATGTAGAAAACCCAAAGGCCCCGGCGCGCATTCCCTCCGCCGCAAGGCGCGCCATCTCCGCCCGGTCCTCCGCTGTCGCCTCTTCCCGGTTGGCGCCGCGCTCACCCATAACGAAGACACGCAGAGCCGCATGCGGCACTTGGGTCGCTACATCCACGTCGTACTTATTACCTTCCAGCGAATCGAGGTAGTCTGGAAAGCTCGCCCAGTTCCAAGGCAAGCCTTCTTTCATCACCACCTCGGGAATGTCTTCCACTCCCTCCATCAGGCTGATCAGCATGTCGTGATGTTCGGGGCGGACCGGCGCGAAACCGACACCGCAATTGCCCATCAGCACCGTCGTCACCCCATTGCAGGACGACGGCAAAATCTGGTTCGCCCAGGTCACTTGCGCATCGTAGTGGGTATGAACGTCGACGAAGCCCGGTATCACGAGCCGATCCTTGGCGTCGATTTCCTCAAGCCCGGACGCACTCACCTTGCCGACTTGCGTAATCTGGCCGTCGAAAATCGCAACATCGGCCTCCCGCGCCGGACCACCTGTGCCGTCGACTACCGTACCGCCGCGAATGACCAAATCAAACTTGTCGCTCATGCTCCGATGCTCCCACTAGATTGCGTCCCGCCAGTATAAACTTTCGATGTGTTGGAAGCAAAATCCAGTGCCTGATCATCTCCCGGCATCCACTTTCAGCATAGACAATAATAACAGGATTGTTGTAGAGCGATAATAAAATACCAGCCGCTGTCGTGTAGCTTTGTCCAATTCTGTGCGGCATCATAGGAGCCTATCCATGCCGACACCCGCGACGGTCGAGATCGACCCAGATCAAAGCGCCACACATCTCACCATTCGGGAACCGGACGACTGGCATCTCCATCTGCGCGACG
>JABJCS010000188.1 GCA_018665505.1 Alphaproteobacteria bacterium | reverse complement strand
GAGATGGAGAACCACGGCACGCCATGGAACCGCCGTTGGAAGATCGTGCGCGAACGCATCGAGGCAATGAAAGCGATCTGGACCCAAGACGAGGCGAGTTACGATGGTGAGTTCGTTAAGTTCGATCCCATCTGGTCCTGGCCGAAACCGGTACAGAAGCCGCATCCGCCGATCCTCGTCGGTGGTGATGCACCGGGTACTTTCAAGCGCGTACTTCGTTATGGAGATGCTTGGTTCCCGTCCCTTGGTGGCAACGAGGCACCGACCGAGTTGAAGCAAGAACGGATGGCTGAGTTGGCGGCCCTAGCGAAGGAAGCGGGTCGAGGTCCCTTTCCGATTACTACCAATGCCACCCCGCGAGACCAAAAGGCTATTGAGAAGTTGGCTGAGGCGGGGGTGACCCGCTGCCTGTTCGGTTTGAAAGCGGCCTCCGCAGATGAGGTCCTGCCGCGTCTCGACAAGCTAGTTCGTTTTCTCAATCTGTGAAAATACGTGCATTGAAAATGCTTCTGTTGCGCTGCATCCAAACGACAACGGAAAGTTAATACATCACTGGCAATGCGGCGGATTAAGGAAATTGTCTTCGCCGGTCTTTGAAGTAACCTTTTCGGCGAATAGACGCATCACGCTTCAGTTTTGCTGGTATGGGTACTCTCCTATTTGGTTTAGGGTTGTAACTCAGGTTAAGAAACGCACATAGTTCCATATGGAACTAAATAAACTTGGACGGAGATTGTGGCATGGCTCCTGAAGAAATTTTATCGCATCCCGCGCGGGTTCTTTCCCAGGAACAGCGCGAACACTATTTCGTGCATGGCTATGTCGGTGTGGAAAGTCTTGTGCCAGCGGATATTCTCAGCGAATTGGTGAATGTGACCAACGAATTCGTCGACGCAAGCCGCGCAGAAACCCAATCCGGCAATATCTTTGATATTGGACCGGGGCACAGTGCCGAGACGCCGGTGCTGCGGCGATTGAAGCGGCCGGACGAACAACATGATGCTTATTGGCGCGTCGCGAAGGGTATTCTGGCGGATGTCGCGGCGGATATTGCGGGGCCGGACGTGGTGTTCCATCACTCAAAGCTGAACTTCAAATGGCCGGACGGCGACAGTACGGTGAAATGGCACCAGGACGCTCAGTTCTTCCCGCACACCAATTACAACGTCTTCACCATCGGCTGCTATCTGGCGGATACTGACATGTCGAACGGACCGCTGGCCATCGCGCGGGATAGTCACGATGGTCCCCTCTATGACCAATACGATGACGATGGGGAATGGACTGGAATGCTCAGCGACCGGGATGCGGCCACCGTCGATATGTCCAAGGTCGACTGCCTGATGGGGGCGGCGGGATCGATCACGATCCATAATTGCCGCAGCCTACACTACTCACCATCGAGCACTTCGCCGCAGCCTCGGCCCCTGCTGCTGAATTGCTATACCTCGGCGGATGCAAAGCCCTATACGCCGCATCCCGATCCGTCGAAATACACTTATGAAGTGGTGCGCGGTAAACCCGCACGTTGGGCGCAACACGATCCGCGGCCATGCCAAATTCCGCCGGACTGGTCGGGTGGCTATACCTCTATCTTTGCGGCGCAGTCGGGTGAAGGCGACTGATCAATGAAGGATGCGTCGTTTATAGTTGACGCGACTGCGTGGCGCGGCGCCGATTTCCAGAAGGCGCGTAGTTGGGTCTGTGCGCTCGACAATATTATGCGTGATGAAATTGTCGAAGCGACCAAGGCGCTGGGTCAGACTGACGTCCAAATCGTGGGAAAGGCAGACTTTTCATTGCCGGTTACGTCTGCGGTGCTTCGAAGTGCTTATGACGAGTTGGAATTCGGGCGGGGCTTCACCGTCATCGCCAATTTTCCCGTCGAACACCTTACCGTAGAGGAGGCGCGAATTGCATATGCGGGCGTCGCCGCCTATCTGGGGGTGCCTATTGTACAGAATGGCGCCGCCGAACGAATGGTCGACGTTCGCGATATCGGCCGGGATTACAGTCACCAGTCCAGGGGATATAGCGGAACCGCGCTTTTGCCGTTCCATACGGATGGTACTAAGGGCGAGCCGCAAATGCTTCACTATACGGGCCTGCTTTGTCTGGAGACGGCGTCAGAAGGTGGATTGAGTGCGATTGCGAGTGCGACCTCACTTTATAATGAGGTGCTCGCGCAGCGGCCTGACTTAATGCCCGCGCTTCTTCGTGGGTATCATCATCATCGCCAAGGAGATCATCCACCCGGTCATGCGCCGATTTCTGCTGAGCGAATTCCGGTTTTCAGTTTCAGCAATGGCCTGCTCCATTGCCGATACAACCGCAATAATATGGAATGGGCGGCGCGCGAAGGCGCGGAAATAGAACCGTCTGATCTGGAAGCCTTTGACCGGATTGACAGTATTGTGTCGCGGGATGATTTCGCCTTGTCGATGAGTTTGCGAAAGGGCGACCTGCAAATTATTAACAATTCGGTCATCTTGCATTCTCGAAGTGAATATATCGATGCTCCGGACCGTAAACGCCATCTCCTGCGGCTTTGGCTCAATAATCCTCAGGCGCGACGGGATGGACATAATCTCGTCGAACTTTTTGCGTCACCTGAAAGCCGGTTCTCAGACAAGCCTTGGCGCGCGGTCTGAAAATGACTGGGTAGACAGTGCCGTCGGTTTCGCTACTTCCTTGTGTGGAGGTGCGTTTCATGGCCAAGAAAATCCTGCTTATCACAACGGACCAGCAGCGATACGATTCGCTTGGCTGCACCGGCGGCGGCATTGCGAAGACGCCGGTCCTCGATAATTTGGCGCGCGACGGAATTATCTACAGGCAAGCGCGCAACCAGTGTCCGGTTTGCATGCCGGCCCGCTCCACCATCCTGACTGGCCAGCACATCCGCATGCACGGTGTGACCTCCAACGGCATTCCTCTGCCCGCCGACCACCCGAGCCTGGCGCATGAGCTAAAATCCGCGGGATACAGCACGGCCTTGATCGGCAAGGCGCATTTCGAACCGCATGCGGCGAAGACGTTCTTCGAGAATACGGCGGCGGGTGAGGATAATGTCGGTCCGCATCGCGGCTTCGACCATATGGAGCTGACCGGCCACACGGGGCGGGCGGGACGGTCGTTGTTCCACTATCCAAAATGGTTGGCGCAGAATCATCCAGATGACGTTGCGGGTTTTCACGAATATACCAGCGGCGGCAATCCGAGCGCGCGCGGCGGTGGCGATACCGGGGCACCACAAGTCTCGCACAATCCCATCGACCCGGAGAACTACCACACCGATTGGACGGCGCGGCGCACTCTCGATTGGCTGGGCGCGCGGGAAGACGATGAGAATTGGTTTTGCTGGATGAGTTTTCCGGACCCCCATCACCCGTGGGATGTCCCGGACGCAGCGCGCAAGCGTTTTGATTGGCGGGACCTGGAATTGCCGGCCGGCTATCCCGGAAGTCGCGAGAAATGCGAAGAGATATTGGCCGAAAAGCCATGGCACTGGTTGGCGTGGTATCGGGGTGAGGCGCAGCTCAACTTCGAAGTGCCGCCCGCGTACGTGCCCGCCGACACGACGGCGGACCAAATCCGCGAAGTGAACGCCATCGTCCATGCCAAGAACGAGTTGATCGACGAGGCCGTCGGGCGGGTGATGACCTATCTCGAGACGCGCGGCTGGGACGCGGAGACGGAGATATTCTTCACCACCGACCACGGCGAATTACAGGGCGACTTCGGCATGCTGTTCAAGGGCCCGTACCACATCGACGCGCTGACCAAGGTGCCGTTGATCTGGCGCCCGGCCCCCGCCGACGGCATCGCCCCCGCCGACGTGCCGGAGCCGGTCGGCCACCTCGATATTGCCCCGACCATTCTCGCCGCCGCTGGCCTCGATATTCCAGAGGTCATGCAAGGTCGCCCGTTGCCGAGAACGCCCGGTGACGGATCTCGCGAGCGGGTGGTGACAGAGTGGATCGACACCTATGACGGTAACGAGATCGTCATGCGCACGATGGTCCGCGACGACTATTTGGTCACGGCCTACGAGAAGACAAATCGCTACGACGGCAGCGAGGGCGAACTTTATGCCCTTGCCGACGATCCGCAGCAATGGCGCAATCTCTGGAGCGACCCGGGGGCAGCCACGATTAAATCCGATCTCCTTGCCGACATGCGGGACAATGTTCCCGACGGGCGGGAGGAACCACTTGAAAAAATTGCACCGGTGTAACCATGACCCAATTTCGCACGATAACCGATGGCCTGCGCTTTCCCGAAGGCCCCATTGCCATGCCGGACGGCTCCGTCGTTCTGGTCGAGATCGAACGCGGCACGCTGACCCGCGTCTTGCCCGACGGGACAAAGGAAGTCATCGCGGAGACCGGCGGTGGGCCGAATGGGGCGGCGATCGGACCCGACGGCGCCTGCTATATATGCAACAATGGTGGGTTTAAATGGTCCTACGATACGGCGTCCGGCGGCATGCGGCCGATAGGGCAGGCGGATGATTATGTGACCGGGCGGATCGAGCGGATTGATATGGAGACCGGCAAGGTCGAGCGGCTCTACGACAATTGCGACGGCAACCGATTGAGCGGGCCGAACGACATCGTCTTCGATCGCAAGGGCAACATGTGGTTCACTGACCTTGGTAAGGCGCGGGAGCGCGACTTGGACCGGGGGGCGATTTATTGGGCAAAGCCCGATGGCAGTGAGATTAAGGAAGTCATACAGCCTTTCACCACACCAAACGGCATCGGCTTATCACCGGACGAGAAGACACTCTATGTCGCGGAGACCGAAGGTGGGCGGCTATTTGCCTTCGTTATTGTCGGTGACGGCGAAGTGAAACTACTGCCCTACCCGGAATCGCTGAACGGCGGGCGCTATATCACCAGCGACACAGGGATGCGGCGGTATGATTCCTTGGCGGTGGAAGCGGGCGGCAATGTTTGCGTCGCGACTCTCTTCACCGGTGGAATTACAGTCGCGAGCCCGGACGGCGGTACCGTGGAGTTCGTCGAGACCGGAGACGGTTATACGACCAATATCTGCTTCGGTGGGGAGAACTTGCAGAAAGCGTATATCACGCTGTCCTGGCAGGGTTTGCTGGTTGAATGCGACTGGCCGCGTGCGGGATTGCCGTTGAATTTTCTCAACGTGTGAGTCGCTGAATCCTAACCCTATCTCATGAAGGGTGAGGGGCTTACCCCACTCGCGCCATCGAACCTCCGTCTACCGGCAATTCCACGCCGGTGATAAATCCCGCGTCATCAGATGCCAGGAACAATGCCGCGTGGGCGACGTCCCAGCCGGTGCCCATCTTGTTCAACAACGGCACCTTTGAATCGCGCTCGCTCGCGATATCGTCGCGGGTGCGACCGGTGATCTCAACGCGCCGGTCTACTGCCATGGGGGTGTCCATCAATCCGGGTAGGATGGCATTGGCCCGCACTCCCGCATCGGCATTCTGCATGGCAATTTGCCGGGTGAAACTCACCATCGCCATCTTGGAGGCGGGGTAGAGTACCGTCGGGTGACTGGTCCAATAGGCCGATGCCGAGGAAATGTTGACGATGGCACCGCTCTTTTGATCCCGCATGATCGGCAGCGCGTGTTTGCACGCCAGCATGGTGCCGAGCAGATTGACGTCGAAAATGCGCTCGAAGGCTTCGGTCGAGATTTTATCGAGGGTCGTGTCGCCACCTTCAACGCTGATGCCGACATTGTTGTGCAGGATATCAAGGCGACCCCATTCATTGGCGCACTTCTTGATCGCGGCTTCGACGGCGGCTTCGTCCGTGACGTCCGCCGCCGCGGCAATTGCAGTCCCGCCTTCCTTGGCAATCATATCGGCGGTTTCTTGTGCTGATTCCAAGCTCCGGTCGACACAGCAGACCTTGGCGCCCTCCCGTGCGAACAATAGCGCCGTCGCCCGTCCGTTGCCGATGGCCGCACTCTCTCCCGGTGCTTGTCCGCCGCCGATAATGATCGCTACTTTGTCTTCGAGCCGCATATCTCTCTCCTTATGCCATCGTTTGGATAAATATGTGCGGCGCGGCAACGGTTGGGACAATGGCGCCGATGCGCTATATTCATCTTGAGTGCAGTATCATTTTCCGATCAGGAGGAAAGCATGCGGATCGTTAATCCGTCTTTCGGCCTTGAGGAAGGTGGCGATAACCAAAGCAGTGGGTTCGAACTCTCGACCGACTGGAACTCCGATTCCATCGCCATCATCTCCAATTCAAAGCCAAACGCGCGTGAGTTGCTCGAAGGCGTGAAAGCGCAAATGGGCGTCTATCGTTCGACCGATAATATCGATTATTTCTTCAAGGACAGCGCTGCTCAGCCTGCCCCTGAAGCGCTATATGACGAAGTTGCCGCCAAGTACAAAGGGGCTATTGTCGCTCTGGCCGATTGAGGGTCGTGCTCGTCGTGGAGTTTCCATGACAGTATCGAACTCGAAAAACGCGGAGTTGAAACATATATCGTCATCACTGAAACCTTCTTGCCGCTGGTGCGCGCCCAAGCGAAGGCTCGCAAAGCGGATCCCAAACTGTTGATCGTGAAGCATCCGGTCGGTGGATTGAACGAGGAAGAGCTGTCCGAGCGTATCGGCGTCGCTTCTTCGGAATTGAAGGACGCGGTCGGCGCCTAACCAGCCGAGCGAGTGACGAAAAGGAAAGACATGACGGACCTTACCGAGAGTGAGGTGCTTGAGGTTGGCGATGCTGATCTCGACGCCGAACAGTGGAACGACTATGCCGCCGAGCAGGGATGGAGCGACGGCATGCCCTTGATGATCCCGACGGAGGAAAAGGTCTCAGCCTTCGTAGAGACCTGTCGGGGTGATAACGAGCCGTTTCTGCCGATGTCGCCGCGCCGGGTCATCCCAACGCTGCAAAGCATCGCGGCGAACGCGGTGATGGCGGGGTGTAAGGCCGAGTACTTCCCGGTCGTTGTCTCAACGGTCCGCGCTCTGCTGAACCCGGACTACAATCTTCACGGCACGCTGGCGACGACACATCCTTGCGCGCCGGGGGTGATCTTGAACGGTCCCATCCGAACGCAACTGGGTGTGAACTGCGGTAGTAACTGTTTCGGCCAAGGCAACCGGGTGAACGCGACTATCGGGCGGGCCGTGCAATTATCGTTACTCAATATCGGCGGAGCGAAACCGGGGGAGATGGACCGTTCGACGCAAGGCTCGCCAGCGAAATACACCTTCTGTTTCGGTGAGAACGAGGAAGAGAGCCCGTGGGAGCCCTATCACGTGCGCCGAGGGTTCGAGGTGGGCGATAGTGTGGTGACCGTGCTGCCGTGCGAGCCGCCGCACAATATCAATGACCATGCCAGCACGACGGGTGTCGGTATTCTCACGACCATTGCCGGTACGGTCTCTCAACCAGGCTCGAACCTGATATACGGGACGGCACCCTATACGGTGGTGTTTGGGCCTGAACACGCACAGACCGTCCACCGCGACGGGTTTACGATTGAGGATATCCAGCAGAAACTTTACGAGGATTCCGCCGTCGACGTGTCGCGCGTCTCGAAGGAAAATCAGATCAACTACGAACAAGACCGCGAGCAGACCGCGGTAAACGGCAAGTACTACCTGACTCGCTCGCCGGAGGATATCCAGATCATGGTCGCGGGCGGTGCGGGCAAGCATTCGGCTGTTATTCCGACCTTCGGGTTTACGGAAGCAATTTCACTGAGAATTTCAAATGTCTGACGGCGAATTCGTCGATATCGGAGACCTCGATTTCGATCAA
This sequence comes from Alphaproteobacteria bacterium, assembly GCA_018665505.1. The sequence goes on along the minus strand of JABJCS010000188.1, from coordinate 6,833 downwards.
TGGAACGACTACGCACTGGAGCAAGAATGGGGCGACGGTCTGCCCTTGATGGTGCCGAGCGAGGAGAAGGTCGCGGCTATGGTCGAGGCCTGCCGGGGTGATAACGAGCCGTTCCCACCGATGCCGCCGCGCCGAGTCATCCCGACCTTACAAAGCATTGCTGCCAATGCGGTAATGGCGGGCTGCCGTCCGGCACTTTTCCCGGCTGTTGTCGCGGCGGTGCGCGCCGTGCTGGTGCCGGAGTACAATCTCCACGGTACTTTGGCGACGACGCATCCTTGTGGTCCTGGTCTTATCGTCAGCGGTCCAATTCGCCACGAAATCGGCATCAACTGCGGTGGCAATTGTTTCGGGCAGGGGAACCGTACGAACGCGGCAATCGGCCGAGCCCTACAACTCACGCTGCTGAATGTTGGCGGCGGCAAGCCCGGAGAGATGGACCGTTCGACCCAGGGCTCGCCCGCGAAATACAGTTTCTGTTTCGGTGAGAACGAGGAAGAGAGTCCGTGGGAGCCCTATCACGTGCGCCGCGGTTTTAACGCGGAAGACAGTATCGTGACGACCTCGGCATCGGAGCCGCCGCACAATATCAACGATCACGCGAGCACGACTGGCGACGGAATTCTCACGACCGTTGCGGGGACGATTTCGGAGCCCGGCACCAACAATATATATGGTAAAGGTCCGTACACGATCGTTTTTGGGCCGGAGCATGCCCAGACGGTTCATCGCGACGGATTCTCGATAGAAGATATCCAACAGAAGCTGTACGAAGCCTCGGCGGTGCCGGTGTCCCGGGTCTCAAAAGAACAGCAGCATCATTATGAGAGTGAGCGTGATCAGACACCCGTCAACGGGCGGTATTATCTCAGCCCGTCTCCGGAATATATCCATGTCTTGGTCGCGGGTGGGGCCGGTAAACATTCCACCTTCATTCCGACCTTTGGCGCGACAGCAGTGTGTTCGGTCAAGATTTCGAATGGCTGAGCTTTCTAAATTTTCCGTCATGCCCGCAATGGTGGGAATCCAGTTCTGTTTGGTAAGTCGGTCTGGATTCCCGCCTTTGCGGGCATGACGGAGAAGTTCAATGAACGAAGACCACCCGCTTTTTCGTCAGGACATTCGCTGGGAAGACGCCCAAGCCGAACTGGAATCCCTCGACTTGAGCGATGGCCTACCGATGGTCCCGCCAACCCTCGACCGCTTCGATGCGATGATCTCGGGACGCGGTGCACCGGACCAATCCTTCGGGCATCTGATGCCGTTAATGGGCGAACTCACCTTGGAAGCCGTCGCCTACAATTGCATTCTCGCGGGATGCCGGCCCGAAGAACTGCCCGTCGTCTTAACCGCCGCCGAAGCCTGCACGGATGATGGTTTTAATTTATTGGGCGTCTTAAGCACCACCGGGACGCCGACGGTCGCGATCTGCGTTCACGGGTCGCTTGTTACGGACTTGGACATGAACGCCGGAAGCAACGCGCTGGGCCCGGGAAATCGGGCCAATGCCTGTATCGGCCGCGCAGTCAGCTTGATCATGCGGAACGTCGCGGGTGCGAAGCCTGGCGTCGCCGATATGGCGACAATGGGCCAGCCCGGGAAATACACGTTCTGCTTTGCGGAAAGCGCTCATCCAGGCTTTCCATCCCTGCCGGAGCGGCGTGGTTTCGGTGCGAATGAGAGTTGCGTGACGGTGCTCGGCGTCTCCGGCACGGCGGAGGTCTTGCCGATATCTGGGGGCGAGTCACCGGAAGCGGTCTTGCAGCCCATTGCGGCCGCAATGAATTCGTCCATCGACGTTTCCAGCTTGACCCGCAAGCCGGAACGCAACGAGCAAATTTTCCTGATGCCGCCAGAGATGGCTAATATTCTCGCCAAGGCTGGTTGGGACCTCGCGCGGGCACAGGACTACTTGTACAACGCTCGCAAACCCTACGCCTATGATGGGGAAAATGATCCGGATGACCGGCCCTTGGCGCCTGCGGCGGACGATATCCACCCCATTATCACCGGCGGCGTCGGTGTGAAAATGACCCATCTGCCGCTTTGGGCCGGAGGCTCGCGGACAGTGACGCGGGCGGTTCGGACGTTCTAAGGCTTCCGCGCTTCGATCTGCCCCAGCCGGTTAGGCAGTAGCCAGCTATACGCCGCATCCTTGAAACCGGCGCGCTCCAGATAGGCGGCGTATTCGGGGCCACTCGGGACATGGCCGGTGAAGTGGCCGTCGCGGATCGCCTGCACGTGATAGAAGACAGGGTCGATGGGACCGTCGCGGTTTTCGTTCAGCATGTAGCCGACGATAAGGCAGGTGCCGCCACTTGGCAGCGCCTCATAGGCATAGCTTAGGGCCTTCATGACGTCGTCTTCCAAGTACCAATGCAATGGTGTGATGAAGGAAATGAGATCGCAATCGGTGGGATAGTCGGATTGCTTCAGGAAATCGCCGGGCTCGGCCGCGATCCGATCTGTGAGATTGTGATTGCCCACGAACTCGCGGGTGACCGGAATAACATTCGGGTGGTCCTTGACAATGACCTTGACGCCATCGTGGCGCTCGCAGGCAGCGATGGCGTAGCAGCCGGAACCGCCAGCGAAGTCGAGCCAGCGGCTGAAGCGGGAGAAGTCAAAACGCTTCGCCAATCGATGCGCGAGCGCGATGGAGGAGTTGTAGCCCGCGGTCGTGAAGGCGCGGGCGCGTTCCGGGTCGTTGAGGTCGCCTTCGTAGAGCTTGGAGGGCGGTGGCTCTGAGCTGGCGTCCTTGATATTATCGGCAAACCCCTGCCATTCATCGTATTCCGCGCCGATCGTGAAACGCAGGAAGTCACCGAAGAAGGTCGATTTATCGCGCACGAAAAAGCGCTCCACATCATCGACATTGACCGTGCGTCCATCAACATCAGCGATCAGCCCCATGGCCTTGCAGATGATCATCAAACGGTCGGCCACTTCGCGGTCGATTTTGCAATGTGCCGCGACTTCGTCCGGCGTTCCGGCGCCCGCGGAGAGTGCGCTGAACAGATCGACTTCGAGGGCCGCCGAGAGGGCCTGGCTCTTCTTGAACCCCATTGCCAATTCGTTCAGGCGTTCCGAGCTGCCGCCGACGGTGGGATCGTTGGGGACGGTGGGCGTTGTTCTTTCCGTAACTGGTGGCTTCGCCATGGTCGGTTTCCTTATTGTTGGCCGATGCGTCTAAATGACACCGGCGGTTTTTAGCTCCACGATTGCTGCTGGGTCGTAGTCGAGTTCGCCGAGCACGGCGTCTGTATCTGCCCCGGCTGCGGGTGCCGGGGCGAGTTGCCGGGCGTCGACACCGGGAATACCGATTTGCCGCAAGGCTCCTGCGATTGGATGACTCGTCTCGAATGTCATCGCCCGTTCGATCAGTTGGGCATTATCGAAAGCCGCTTCCGGGGAATTCACCGGTGCGATTTCGATATCGAGTGGTGCGAGTTCCTCGATCCAGTCACTCGCCGGTTTCGCTCGCAGAGCTTCGGTCAGAAAAGCACGAGCGGCGGCACCTGGTGCGCCGCGCAGTAATCCTTCGTCGGAGGGGTCTGGGCGGCCAAGACGCTCGAATAAAGCGTCGGCGGACGCCTTACGCGCGACACCGAGCGATAAGGATGTGCCGTTCGCGGCCTCGAAGATGCCATAGGCCGCGCGAAGTTCCAGCGCCGGGGTGTTTGTTCGTAGCGTGCCGTGCGAGACAGCCATCAACGCGAATAGGCTTTCCTGGATGCCCAAATCAATTGTCGCACCTTCTCCTGTAACTTCGCGTTGGCGCAGTGCTGTAGAAATGGCGAAGGCGGCCATGAGACCGGAAATGGAATCCGCGATGTATGTATCGGGTGCCACAGGCATCCCGCCGCCGGCGAGCGCGTGGCTGAAACCGGTCTCCGTCTGTTGATTCAGATCGTACGCGGCGCGGAGGCGGTCCGGTCCGGTTTGCCCGAAGCCGGAGAGCGAGCAATAGACGATACGCGGATTCAGGGCCCGGACCGCCTCCGCGTCGATACCGAGGCGCGCCGCGGCACCCGGCCGGTAGCTCTCCATGAAGACGTCGGCATCGGCTGCGAGTCGGAGCAGGATATCCCGGCCCCTCGGCTCCCGCAGATTGAGTGTGATCGACCGTTTCCCCCGGTTGAGTGTGAGGTCCTCGTCGCCGATGGGTGGGTCTTGCGGGCCGCTCGGGCGCTCGATCCGAAGCGATTCGGCACCCCACCCGGCAAGCAGGAAGCCCGTGAACTTGCCGGGCGTCATGGTGCCGACTTCAAGAATTTTTATGCCTTTGAGAGCGTCTTCCATCACGCGGGTTTACGGCCGGTGATGTGTTGCAAGATATCGGGGATGAACTCTCGGACTTTCACGTCCTCGAAACCGGTCTCCTCGAAATAGCGAATGCAGTCCGTCGGTGTGTGGGGCAGGGCGGTGGAATGGAAGAGGACGCCGTGTACGGAGCACATCGCCGGGATGAGCGGGCCGGACCAATCCTCGTTGACCATCTCGCCGCAGATATGCATTTCACCCCCAGGTGCAAGGGCGCTAAATGCTTTCCGCAAGACTTGGCAAATCATCTCCCCCGAATACTGCGGGAGATTACTGTTCATCAGGATGACGTCGGCGCCCGTTGGAAATTCATCATTGATGAAGTTGCAGGGCTCCGCGCTCACTTGCGCTTCGACACCGTGCTCCTTGATGAAGTCGCGGGTTACGGCGACGACTTCGGGCAGGTCGAGTACCACGGCTTTCAGACCGGGATTACGCTTGGCCGCCTCAATGGAATAAGCACCGGAGCCGCCGCCGAGATCGAAGAGTAAGTTTCGTCCGTCGAGCGGCACTTCGCTCATGAATTTGCGCGCGGCACCCATGCCGACGCTCGCCGTCGCTTGATGGTAGCGCCGTGCATGATCGACCGTGAAACTCTCATCGTAGAAGCCGAGGGGGTCTTCCGGGCCTGTGTCCTCCAACCGTTTGCCGAGTTCACCCCAGGCATTCCATTGGTGATGGAACCAAGTGATCCAGCGTCCCGCATAACTGCGGGTATCCTCGACGAGAAACCGCTCCACATCCGGCGCATTGCGAAAGCCGTCGCCATCGCGCTCGACCAGTTCCAGAGTAAGCAACGCCGTGATCATCCGTTTGGCGTTATTCTCGGTGATGCCCGCATCCTTGGCGATGGTTGCGAGGGAATCCCCGTGTTGGCTGATGGAGGTAAACAATCCGTGTTCGATGGCAGCGAACAGGACGGCGGATTGCGTAAACGCCCAGGAGAGTTTTTGCAGGCGGACAGTGGTCGGTCGTGTTTCGGACATTCGAATTTCCTCAATACCTGCGCCGCGCAATCGCGGTCTATTTCTTTAACTGGAACTCACGCGTTGTCTCTCGGTAGTGGACGGCGATTTCGCTTCCCCAGTCATAGGGTAGGTCAATGAGTTCACCCGCTGTCGACGCTTGTGAGGCCAGTGATAGGGCGTCCATCAGAATTCGGCGCTGCTGATCTACATCACCCGGCCGACCAAAGGCGTTTCCCATGGGGAAGTTCACGAAAGTCGTTCGCGGGGCGAGTACTTGGGCGCTGAGATCGCGGCCGGTCGAGACCGTCACGGTCGCAATTCCGGTCTCCTCGACGGTGCGCGCGACGAGCCCCGCGGTTTGATGGTCGAGCGGGCAGGCGGGCACGACGATCAGCAGATCAACCTTGTCCTGCTGCAGCGATACGGCGAATTCTTCCGCTTTTGCAATAATGGCGCTGCGTTTGTAGATGCGCCCCATAAAGCCGCTCCAATGTCGCGGCGCGGACTGACCTATTGTCCCGTCGGCGGCCAGTTCACGCAGACGCTCGATTGGAAATTGGCAATTGATGTCTTCGATGACGCTGCGGTGGTCGTAGTAATTATCGTTGATGTCGAAGCCGTCCGAAGGCGTGTCGGCGGGAATGGCGTCGAGACGTAAATCGTTTCGTGCATCTGGATCAAAGCCTGGGTCTTGCTTTCGCGATGCGCCGCTGGTTGTCAGGATCGACACGCAGCATTCGCTTAGCGGTTTTTGCAGCGGTGATATCGGCGCGTCACGATAGATGGTCCATTCGTAAGCCGGAAATCCGAGCGAACGGTATTTTTCATTAAGACGATCGACGTATTTAACCGGTTCCATTTGGGGCCGCCTTAACAGGGTGAGTGTATTCGAATGCGCGAGGTGTCACTCGGCGTAGACACACAATTAAGCATGGTTTGCGGCCACCACACGTCCACAGTAAAAGGGGGATTACTCCGCGGCGGCGAGAGGATTCGGCGGCAGTGAAATGGTGGTGCCGAATTTCTTCGTGCGCCACGTCATGTCGTGGTTGATGAAACCGGTGGGTTCGATGAACTCGTGGCGAACGTCGCGTCTGTCGAAAGTCCATTTGAGATAACCAACCCGTCGGACACACCCGTCGTTCTTAAGGCTCGGCGTGATAAAGGCCGTCGTTGGACACCAGATAAGATCGAGACCCTCGACGCTCGTGTAACGGTAGCGGTGCAAATGGCCGGAGGCGACGAAGCGGACCTTATGGGCGGACAAAAGCTTGAGCAGCCGGACGCGTGGTTCCGGCAGAATGGCCCATTTGCTAATGTCTTCGTCCGGTGTTTTTTGATAGAGCGGCTTGTGACTAAAAAGACTGATCGTCCGTCCGTCTGAATTGGATAGGGCGTCCTCGAGGAATTCCCATTGTCGATGTTCTGCGCTGAGATTGCTGCCCAATAATTCACTATTGATACCGATGAGTCGCCAGTCCTCGATGTCCTTAATAAAACGGTCGTCGCCGAAATAACTCTTCCACGTATTCAGGCGGGCAT
>JABJCS010000187.1 GCA_018665505.1 Alphaproteobacteria bacterium | reverse complement strand
TAGTGGGACGGCCTATGGCAGCCGCTATGAGCAATCATTGGAGAGACGTCTCAAGACGGTCGTCCGTCCCGGGACGGAATTTGGCATCTTCGGAATTGGTGCGACGCCCTTCGGCAAAGATCGCTACCACGCGGCGAAGCACAAGGTCGTCACCGGTGTCATCGAAAGCGCGTTGCGGGCGGAAGGGCAGGGCTACGATGCGGTCGCCGTGCTCAACACATTCGATCACGGGTATTATGAGCTGCGCGAGCTGCTCGGTATTCCCGTCGTCTTCATCACCGAGAGCACGCTCTATCTTGCCTGCCAATTAGCGGCGAACGTTGCGGTCATCGGTCATAATAAGCAAATCCAAGTGCAGGTAGAGGAACTGGGGCGGCGCTACGGTTTGGCGGCACGCATGGTTGCCGGCGAGAGCTTAGATCTCACATATGATGACTTCCCAAAGATGTACGAGGACCCGGAGACCTATGTGAAGCGCTTCCAGGGTGCGGCCCGCAAGGCCATTGCGCGGGGCGCGGGCGCGTTCCTCGTCGCGGGCAATCCACTCAACATGTTTCTAGTCGATCAGGACCTGGGGGACGTCAATGGCGCGCCGGTGGTCGACGGATGCGTCGCCGCGGTGAAGACGGCGGAAATGCTGGTCGATATGCACGCGCTCGGGATTGAGCGCGGTAAGACGGGCCTCTTCGCCGCTCCGGGTGATGAGGACCGCCTTAGGCTCCGCGAACTCTTCGAGTAGATTATTTCTCGCCGGGCTCCCAGCCCGAGACCGCCTTCAATTCCAGGAATTCCATCAAGCCGTGCTCGCCGCCTTCGCGTCCGTTGCCGGATTGCTTGTAGCCACCGAACGGACTGCCCGAGCTCTGTGCGGCACCGTTCAGATGGACCATGCCTGCCCGTAGGCGACGGGCAACCTTGCGGGAGCGCTCGAGGCTGCCACTCTGGACATATGAGGCCAATCCGTACGGCGTCTCATTGGCGATCTCGACGGCTTCGTCCTCCGTATCAAAGGGGATCATGGAGAGAACGGGGCCAAAGATTTCTTCCCGCGCGACGGTCATGTCGTTGCGCACATTGGCGAACACCGTGGGCCGTACGAAATAGCCCCGATTAAAGCCTTCCGGCCGCCCGAGCCCGCCGGAGACCAACTCCGCGCCTTCCTCTATGCCTTTCTGAATCAGGCTTTGGACCTTGTCGAATTGGGTTTGGCTGACCAGCGGGCCGATATGGTTGCCGTCCTCCGCCGGGTCGCCGACCGTGGTACCTTCCGCCGCTTCCTTCGCGACCGCGACGGCCTTTTGATAGACCGAGCGTTCGACAAGCATTCGGGTCGGCGCGTTGCAGGATTGGCCCGTATTGTTGAAGCAATGCCGGGCGCCCGCCTTTACGGCACGGCTGATATCGGCATCCGCGAAGACGATGTTGGGGCCTTTGCCGCCAAGCTCGAGTGCCACGCGCTTGACTGTATCCGCCGCTCCCTTGGTCACCGCGATACCGGCGCGGGTCGAACCCGTGAAGCTCATCATGTCGATGCCCGGATGGCTGCTCATCGCCTCACCGACACCGGGGCCATCGCCGTTCACCAGATTAAAGACACCGGCCGGGAAGCCCGCCTCGTTGATGAATTCCGCGAACAGCATGGACGACATCGGTGCGGTTTCCGACGGTTTCAAGATGACCGTGCAACCGGCACCGAGCGCCGGGACAACCTTCAGCGTCACTTGGTTCATCGGCCAGTTCCACGGCGTAATCAGGCCGCAAACACCGATCGGCTCGTAGATCATGTGCTGGTTTTCTGCTCCTTCGCGCAGCGGATGCTCGAAGGAGAAATTCTTTAGCGAGCGGATAAAGGCCTTGATATGACCGAGCCCGGCGGCGGCTTGCGCGTTGGTGGCGAGCTTCATTGGCGCGCCCATTTCCATCGAGATGGCTTTGGCCATTTCCTCCATACGAGATTGGTAGACTTCCGCGAGTTTCTCGATCAGCGCTATCCGGTCTTCGGCTGGTGTATCCGCCCAGTCCGGAAACGCACGTTTGGCGGCATCGACGGCTACGTCCACGTCTGCGCGGTTCCCAAGGGAAATTGTCGCGTATGCGGCCTCGTCCGCCGGGTTGATAACTTCTAATTCATTTGGTGTCGCGGGCGCCACCCATTTTCCGTCGATATAGAATTGCGTTTTCATGTCCATGGGGATGCTCCTGCCAGATGAATTGATAGCGTAGATATTGGTTTGGATTACTGTCGCGCAATGGCGATGAGTGGAAATTTAACGGAAAGCCGAATCAAAAGTTCTTTTCGGCGCGCGCCCAAATATTCTCCGCCCGCGATTGGGTTTCGCGGGATACCTCGTTGCGATCGACAGTCAAGATTTCGCGGTTCCGGACGATCTCTTGGCCATCGACAAAAACATCGGTGACGTCGGCGCCGCTCGCATTGTAGACAAGGTTCGAACAAAAATTTTCCATCCGGATCGGGCGGAACCACGGGCGCGAGATGTCGAGACATATCAAATCGGCTTTCTTGCCTACCTCTATCGAGCCGATTTCTTCCGCCATGCCCAATCCACGTGCACCGGCCATTGTCGCCATTTCCAGGGCGTCCCAACCAGAAAGCATGCTTACATCACCGGTCGCAGCGCGGGGAACCAAAATGGCCATTTTCATAAATTGCCAAAGGTCGTTTGAGCACCAGTCGCTGCCGAGAGACACGTTTAGGCCGGTTGGGTAAACTTTCTCCATCGGTGGAAAGTATCCGCGTTTGGCGACGTGATAGCTGGTGTGTGATAGCGTGGCGCCGCTTTCCGCCAGAATTTCAACATCGTTTTCATTCATAAAGACGCAATGGATTGCTATAGCGTCCGCTGCGAGCACTCCGCTCTCAATTCCGATATCCATCGGCCGTTTGCCATAGAGTTTGAGAGTGAATTCCGTCTCTCCCGGTACTTCGGCAATGTGTACGTTCATCCCGGTTCCGAGCTTATCCGCGAGCTCGCGGCTCCGAGTCATACCTTCCAAGGAAGTGTAACCGGGGCCGCCCGGCGAAATCCGCGTCGTAATGCGCCCGTTCTCTTTGCCGTGCCAAGTCTCGAACAGTTCGACGGCGCCATCCATAGCCCGCTCCAACCGATCCGTCCTCCAGGGACGTTCCATCGAATCCGCATTGAGACCGCCGATCCCGATTTCGACTAACATTTCGCTGAGGCTCGCGCGGATTCCGATATCGCGTACAGCGGGGGCAACATTGACCTCGCGGTGCCAGGTGTTCGCAAGGGTCGTGGTGCCACTCATGACCATTTCCATCGCGTTCATCAGGCAACCGAAGTAAACATCATCCTTGTCTCGGCATTCCGCCAAGATCGGCAATGCCCGATTGAACAAGCCTGATCCGGCTCGGCCCGGCGTATCTTCTGTAATGCCTTTCAGATAAGCCCCAATCAAATGGATATGTGTATTAATGAGGCCAGGCAAAATTGCGCGATCCTTCGCGGAGACCGTTTTGTCTGCAGCGAAGCCAATCGCATCGAATCCGCTGGCCTCTCCGACATAGATGATACGATCGTCCTCGATCGCGACGACACCGTTTTCGATGACTCTGTCGCGCTGGTCCATCGGCACGACATACTTGGCGTTGAAGAGAGTGCGGGCCATTTAGACGGGTCGCGCGGCGGTAATGCGAATTTCGATTAGGTGAGCCGGGTTCGCCATGTCCGCGCGGACACAGGATCGCGCGGGTGGATGGTTTGGGTCGATCCAGTCGTTCCAGACCGTGTTCATGGCGTCATAGTCTGACATGCGTTTCAGCCAAACTTGGGCGAACAGCACCTTTGAGATGTCGCTTCCTGACTCCCCGAGGTGCGCGTCGAAGATGTCGAAAATCTGTCTTGTCTGCCCTTCGATGCCCAGACTGAGGTCTGTGGCCAGACAACACGAAGTCATCCACTCCCCTCGCGCCATGCCGAGACAGATGGACGGAACCCCGTTACCACCGATGATGCCGTAGCGTTCGGTCTCCACGGCCTTAACTCTTGACGACGGCGGTGACGGCGATCTCGACCAGGCAATCCGGGCGGTACAACTCGCCGCTGACGCAGGTGCGGGCAGGAGGCGCTTCAGCATCGACCCAGTCGTTCCAGACCGTGTTCATGTCCTGGAACCGTGCCATATCTGCAAGCCAAATGTGGACGGTCAATGCGTTGTCTTTATTTGTGCCTGCGTCCGCGAGCAATCCGTCGATAATCCGAAGCGCTTCGCGGGTCTGCGCACCGACGTCGCCAGTCAGGTCCGACGCCGTGACACCCGACAAGAAAAGCGTGTTGTTGTGAATCACGCCCTGGCTGATCATCGGGCCGTGTTCCGAAGTCGTGCCGAAGCGGTGGATGCCCATCTATTCCGCCGCCGCAGCGTTGGCATCGGCGAAGGCGGGCATGACGTCCTCGCCAAAGCGTCGCATGGAGGACAAATTCTGCTCCTGGCTCATCTCGCCGAAACCGGTCTGGCAAAGCAAATGCTGCACGCCGACGTCACGCAATTCGGCCACTTGTTCCTGCACCCGCTTCACTGATCCGTAAAGTGAACCGGTTTCCAGTACAAAGGGAATCGCAGTCGAATCCGGTATCGCAGGATCAGTCCAGGCATTCAGCATAACTGGATCAATTTCGAAATCCGCCGGATTATACTCTTCGCGCACATGCATCATGTGCTCGCGCGTGTGTAATAAGAGTGCCGACAATTCGTCCTCCGCCTGGGCATCGCTCTCAGCGACATAAACGTTTCGCCAGAGCGCGCTTTGCGACAGTAGTTTGGTGCGGGTTGCGGCGTCGTGCCCTCCTTCATCGAGCCCGGCTTCGTATAGTGCCCAGCGTTCTTTGATCTTGTCGACTGGGAGGCGTGCGGTGAGGATCGGAATTCCGAGCCGTCCACATTCTGTAAACGATCCTGGAGATATCACGCTGCGCCACAGTGGCGGCCCCGGTTGCTGGACCGGCCGCGGGCGCAATGCCGGGACATGGATGTCGTAATACTCGCCTTTGTAGGTAAGTGGCGATTCCGTCCAGATGCGATTCAAAATCTCTGTCGCTTCCTCCATCCGCTGGCGGCTGTCGTGACTGCGCAGGCCATGGCCGACGAATTCGTACTCGTTGAAGACGGTGCCCTTGCCAACTCCGACATCGATGCGCCCGTGGCTTAGATTGTCGAGCAATGCCAACTGTGTGGCGAGGCGCACCGGATGGTGAAACGGCATTTGGACGACAGCGAAGCCGATGCGGATATGCTCTGTCTTCATCGCGATGGCGGCCGCAAAGGTCAGCGCGTCGTTATAGACGCTCTCGCCGGTAAAATAATGCTCAGTTAGCCAGACATCACCGAACCCGAGCCGCTCAGCTTCTTGAACTTGAGCGATCTGCTGGTCGATTCGAGCCGAGTCTTCTTCGGGCGAGGGGGAGAGAGCGAGAGTGAGCCAACCGAATTTCATGAGATTTCTCCGCGAGCAGACAATTTTTTAAAGTTAAGCATGTTGAGGGGGTGAAACAAAAACTAAACCGGATGTGCCCGCGGGTTCTTCTCGCCCTTCAACTGCACGTCCGCGCGGGTGCCGCAGCCGGTTACGTGACTGCGCGGCGTGACGTCGAGCATCTTCGCGATATCCCTGGAAGCTTCCATCGCTTCCGTTGTGTCCACGCCGGTCTCAATTCCCATTTCGTTCAGCATGTGTACGACGTCTTCGCTCGGGAAGTTGCCGACGGAACCCATGGTGGTCGGCATGACGATCCCGCCGCCGAGCCCGCAAATGGCTCCTTCGATAGAGGTGGCACCACCGTCGAGTGCGGCGATGATGTTCGCCGTGCCCATGCCCGCCAGATTATGGACGTGCCAGCCGAATTCCGCGTCGGCGAAGCGTTCGGTCGCGGCGCTGAACAGTGCGTTGACATGGCGCGGGTCTTCCATGCCGACAGAGCCCGCGAAATAGAACCGCCGAATGCCCGCGTCGTAATAGCGTTGAGCCACAGAGAGCGAGTCTTCCTCCTCAACTCGTCCTTCGTATGGGCACCAGAGCGCCATGCCGAGTGCCATAACGAATGCTGAACCGGCCTTCTGAGAGATTTCGAACGCCTTAATCCCTTGGTCGATGGCTTCGTCCCGCTCCATGTTCTGGTTTTTGGCGAGGTATGTCTTCGAGACGGTGATCAGCCCCAGCATCTCGTCGCAATCCGTGTGCGTGGCGCGCTCCGCTCCCCGAGCGTTCGGAACCAGGGCCCGATATACGGTCCCCGGCCGCCGTTTGATCCGCGCCATCACTTCTTCCGCATCGCGCAGGTTGGGGATGACTTTCGGGTGGGCAAAGTTCGTTACCTCGATCACCGGATAGCCCGCATCCGACAGCCGGTCGATCATCGCGACCTTGGTGTCGGTCTCGACCCAGTTTGGGAAACTCTGCAACCCGTCGCGGGGGCCGACTTCGACGACGGTGACTTTTTCGGGGAGATTGAGCATTGGTGGTGTTCCGGATGTTTTGATTTGAAAGGAAGATAGGGCGCTAAGCGGGCGAGTCATTCTTCCTGCCCCCTCACCCTAACCCTCTCCCGCGAGGCGAGAGGGGACTAGGCTTTGCCGCTCGGTAAAATTCCCTCTCGCCTCGCGGGAGAGGGTTAGGGGGTGCCTAAATTACCGGTCCGCCCTCGCGACCACCGCATCAAAGAACACGTTTACCGCTTCGACGGTCGGCTCCCGCCTCACGTCTTCGGCTTCGTTGTGGGTGATGCCATCCACACACGGACTGAACACCAGCGCCGTCGGCGCGATACGGGAGATATAATAGGCGTCGTGTCCGGCGATGCTTGTGATGTCCATTTGACTGATCCCACGCGTCGTCGCCGCGTCGCGGACCAGTTGGGCGCAATCGGGGTCGAATACTTCGTCACCGAAGGTCCACTCTGCCGTGATCTCGTAATCTACATTGCCTTTCCGGGCGGCCTCTTCCAGCGCGACGCGCGTCTTCGCCACCATTTCGTCGGTCTTGGCGCGGTCCAGGTGGCGCATGTCCACAGTGACCTCAGTAAATTCCGGCAGGATACCGAACTTATTCGGCCAGATGATCATGCGTGACGCGGAGGCCCGGCCGACGGGCTCGTGCTCCCAGCCAATATCGTTGACCGCGGCGAGGAAATAAGAGGCGCCAATCATTGCGTTGCGGCGTTTCTTCATCTCAGTCGGCCCTGTATGGGCGCATTCTCCATGGAAGACGCAGGTGAGCGCATGCGACGCATATCCGCCGGTCACCACGCCGACGGATTTGTCTTCATTTTCCATCATATCGTCCTGCTCGATATGCAGCTCGAAATAGCTGTCGAGTTCACGTCCGCCGACCGGGGCATCGCCGAGATACCCGATGCGTTCGAGCTCGTCCCCCAAGCGGATGCCGTCGTCATCGTGTAGGTCATGCAGCCATTCGATGGGCTGGATGCCGGCAAAGACGCAGGAGGCCGCCATCGGCGGGGCGAAGCGGGCACCTTCCTCGTTGGTCCAGTTCACCACTTCGATGGGCCGCCGCGTGGTGATGCCGTTATCTTCGAGCGTGCGCAGGATCTCGAGCCCAGCCAGGCCCCCAAGGATACCGTCGAAGCGCCCGCCCGCGGCCTGTGTGTCGAGGTGGGAGCCGACCAGCACCGGCGGTAAATGATCTTCCCGCCCGGCGCGGCGCGCGAAAATGCTTCCAGTCGCATCCACCGAGACTGTGCAGCCGCAAGACTTGCACCATTCCACGAACTGATCCCGCATAATCTTGTCGTCGCCGGAGAGCGCCACCCGACGCAAGCCTCCGGCTTTACCGACACCGATTTCGGCGGATCGGTCGAGGGTCGACCAGAGGCGGTCTTCGTCAATAGAGAGATTGGGGAGTGTGGTGGGGGGCATCGGGTTACCTCGACTAATATTTACCTATAACTTGCAATCTAGCGAAGATTGTCGAGCATGGCACTGTCATGAATAACGAAACTGAACTCATCGGTCCGCACGAGGGCCAGGAAATCGCCTTGATGCTCGCGGGAGAGAAGCCGCTCGCTCTATTTTCCGGCTTTGCCGATGACACTGGAAACATTCCGGATCCCGATTTCGAGCCGCATGTGCGCGACGGCACTTTGGTCAAACGGGAGTTTCAAGTCGACCTGCCATCCGAAGAGGGCCTGCCGCCCTTCCGGCACGTATTGTTGGCGCGCCCGGAGGAGACATGGCGGATCGACGACGCATACGCGATACTCAATGGGCACACGGGCGACCCTCGACGGCACAGCGACGACGCGCATGTCCGCATGGGTCGCCTGCTCGGTTATTCCGAAGAAGCGGTCGCCGCCTTCGCCGAACGGTGTGAACGATTGCGCCGAAAATGGGAAGGCCGGGAGCGCCGTCGGCTGGCGGCTTGATGAGCGTGCAGGCTCACACTGTCCTCAGCGACGCTCTTACCCTAACGCCCCTCTCAAAGGCTGGGGCCGTGGAGATCGGTAATCTCGATCTTTCGCGGCCACTCACGGCGGAGACGGTCGCAGCGCTCCGCCGGGTGCTCCTCGACTATCCGGTCCTCATCTTCCGCGGGCAATCGCTCTCGAAGGACGCACAGGCGGCGTTTAGCGCACAGTTCCGGGAGCTGGAAGGGCATATTGGGAAACTCTCCGACGGCTCTATCTTTCCTCTGGTTCATACGCTGACCAACTTGGACGGTGCGGGCAACGTCATCAATATGGACGTCGCCAAGCTTAATTACTTTTGGCACACGGATAAGTCCTATCATGCGGTGCC
>JABJCS010000013.1 GCA_018665505.1 Alphaproteobacteria bacterium | reverse complement strand
TGCGAGTGGCGTTTTAACAACAGTGACTCATCAGCCCAATTATCGCAGCTAAGGCAATGGGTTAGAACAAATATGGGCTAGTTATCTGGGACAGCCCCTAAAATTATTGTGCGGTGCAGCAAAATAATTTTCAGCGCAGCATTGCCGCCAGAATTAGTTTCCTAAGGAATCATCAACACCAAAGACTCAGAATGAATTTATTGGCATGCGGCTTGCGCGACAAATACGTGAATTCCGGCTTCGACTCGTTAGGTTTCCGTGATTATCTCGGAATTCTGTGTAGACAAGAATCTGAACTATTACTATATTCCAATAATAGAAATAAAGATCTTAAGAAATACTTTGTGAAGTGAAAGGTTAATATTATAAATCAAATGCCGAAATTTTATAATATTAAATATTTCGCTACATTTATTGGAATTCTATTTTCAAGCATCCTGTTATGCCAGGAAACAGCTTCCGCCCGGTACGCTTCTATTGTTATCGATGCCAAATCCGGCAAAGTTCTCCACGCATCTAATCCGGACCGACGGCGCTACCCCGCTTCGCTCACGAAGATGATGACACTCTATATGCTGTTCGATGCCCTTGACCGTGGCAAACTAACGCTCAATCAACGACTCAAAGTTTCCAGGCGGGCGCAAGGTATGGCACCTTCGAAGCTCGGCCTTAAACGTGGACAGACCATCAAGGTGAAAGATGCGATCCTTGCATTGATCACAAAATCGGCCAATGACGTCGCTGTTGTCGTCGCTGAATCCTTGGGTCGGACCGAAGTAAAGTTCGCGCAGATGATGACGAAGAAGGCCCGAGCCATCGGCATGCGGAAAACACGTTTCCGTAACGCCTCCGGATTGCCGAACCGGCGCCAGGTATCCACGGCCCGGGACATGGCGATCCTCGCCCAGCATTTAATCGACGACTTCCCGCAGTTCTATCATTTCTTTGGTACCCAGCGTTTCAGCTACAAGCGCCGCAGCTTCCGCAATCACAATAATCTCTTGAAGAACTATCCGGGCGTGGATGGAATCAAAACAGGATACATTCGGGCTTCCGGCTTTAACTTAGTCGCGTCCTCTAAACGCCGTGGACGCCGTCTCATCGGTGTCGTGTTCGGCGGTAAATCAGCAAAGAGCCGCGACCATCATATGCGCCGACTCTTCGAACGCGCCTTTGCTCTCGTTCCGAAAAATCGCAAAAGCCACCCAAAAGTGAACATGGTGAAGCGAAGCGACCGACCGAAATCAAAGACAGTACCCGCGACGCAAGTTGCTTTCAGAGCCCCGGCTGTACCGACGGATCGTGTTCGACGTTGGGCCATTCAAGTAGGCGCCTTCTCGCAATCCTCGGCGGCGCGCATGGCTGCATACGGCGCGGCCGGACGCCTTCAGGGCGTCGCCGACCATGGCCGCGTTGCGATCGTCAGTCATGGGAAAGAGCGTGGAGTACTTTATCGCGCTCAGATTGTCGGTATGTCCCAGCGCGAAGCCGTGAAATCCTGTAGTTTTTTACGGGCCCGGCGGCATGATTGCGTGGCGGTCCCTCCCCTCACGCAGTAGCACTCAGAAGGCCGGCGCCGTCACATTCGCAGCCGATAAATACGCCACGACGGTGCCCTTCAGTCTCTCCAGACCTTCCTGATCCTGCGATTCACAGCGAACGACCAGGGCATTTTCCGTATTCGAGGCTCGCAAGAGCCACCAACCGTCGGGACCACTAACCCGCAGCCCATCGACATCGTTAATGTCCAAATTCGCCGACCGGGCTTGAGCTAGGACTTCGTCCACTATTGCGAACTTCCGCTCCTCCAGCACATCGATCCGTATCTCGGGCGTATTGATCATCTGCGGCATCGCCGAGATCATCTCCGCAAGGGATTGGTCGGATTTGGCGACAATGTCGAGCAATCGCACCGCCGCATATAGGGCGTCGTCATAGCCGTAATAGCCATCGGCGAAAAAGACGTGGCCGCTCATCTCGCCGGCAAGCGGTGCGCCACTCTCCGCCATCAGAGATTTAATGACGGAATGTCCGGGTGCGCACATCACCGGTTTACCGCCAAGCCGCTCAATCTCATCGAACAAGACTTGGCTTGCCTTCACGTCGGCGATCACTTCGACACCGGGGCGGCGGGAAAGCAGTTCGCCCGCATAAATTGCCAGCAACTGGTCACCCCAAACGATCCGGCCGCCGCCGTCAACGGCCCCAATGCGGTCCCCATCCCCATCAAAGGCAACGCCCAGGTCGTAGCCCATGCCTTTTACCGTATCGATAAGATCCGTGAGGTTTTCCGGCACCGTTGGGTCAGGGTGATGGGCGGGAAAGGTTCCATCTACTTCCTCATGCAGGACCACGTGATGGCCCGGCAACCGGCGTGCCAATTCGACAACCGCCGGGCCAACAGATGCATTTCCGACATCCCACACGACCTTCAGCTCACGATCGGTTTTGTAATCCTGCAGCAAGCGGCGCACATATGCTTCTTGTACGTCGAGGGTGAGATGTGCCCCCTCACCATCGTGCCAATCGCCCTTGGCGCTACGCTCCCCGAGCGCTTGAATTTGTTCCGACCAAAAGGGGGAATTGCGCAGGACAAGCTTAAAACCATTGTAATTCGGCGGGTTATGCGAGCCCGTTACCATAATAGCGCCGCCGGCATTTAGCATTTTTGAGGCAAAATACAGCATCGGCGTCGCGGCGAGACCGATATCGACAACCGCGATACCGGACTGCCTAAACCCGTCGATTAGAGCTGCCGCCATGCCCGGCGAGCTCAACCGCCCATCCCGGCCGACACAAACGAAACGTCCACCATCTTCGGCCACGATCGCCCCGAATGTTCGCCCGATAGCTCTTGCGTCGTCTTCGCTGAGATTATCGCCGACAACGCCGCGGATGTCGTACTTGCGCAGTAGTGTCGGGTTTAGGTCATGTCCACTCATTTGGCGCGCCTATTCAGCCGCGGCCGTATTGGGACGCCCCACGCAACTGTAGGCGATGCCGGAGGACACCACATGCTCCGCATCGTAGATATTCCGCAAATCAACGAGTATCGGAGATTTCATCGTTTCTTTCATACGGGCAAAATCGAGCGAGCGGAATTCGTTCCATTCGGTCACGATGACCACCGCGTCGGTCCCGTTGAGCGCATCGTATGCGTCGGCGCACCAAGTGACATCGTCCAGAAGCTTCTTCGCCTCTTCCATGCCCGCCGGGTCGAACGCGCGAACGTTCGCGCCTGCGGCTTGCAAGGCCGGTACGATGTCGAGGCTCGGGCTCTCCCGCATATCGTCCGTATTCGGTTTGAATGTCAGACCCAATACGGCGATCGACTTTCCTTCGACACTGCCGCCGCAGGCAGTCAGAACACGCTTAGCCATCGATTTCTTGCGTTCGGTATTTATATCGACCACAGCTTCCACAATGCGGATCGGCGCGCCGGCCTCCTGTGCTGTACGCACCAGGGCCAAGGTGTCCTTAGGGA
>JABJCS010000186.1 GCA_018665505.1 Alphaproteobacteria bacterium | reverse complement strand
TGCGCTTGTAGATCGTATTCTTCTCCTCGCCATCGACGCCGGCGACGACCGCCCAAGTGCCATGGTCGTGGACCGGTGTGACCCGCCCCGGCCGGAAGCATGCTGCGAAGACCATCAAGGTGTGATCTTCTTCCTCATGGAGGACATAGAGGCTGGAGCCGCGTTCATCGTTGATCTGATAGTGCTCGGGCTTGATCCAGGCATCCCTGTTTTCGACCAACTTCTGTGCCAGCGGCCGGACTTTGCTCAGGATTTCGGATTCAGTCTCGGCCGCCGCCACGGTGGTGCGCAGATCGTCAACGTAATCTTGGACGCTGTAATTCTCACTCATCTCGTCTCTCCCCGTTTACTGGCCTTTAAATTTATTCGGTTTCCGCTTCTCGGTGAAGGCTTTCGCGGCCTCGTGGAAATCTTCCGTCAGGTACAGCTTCAAGGCATTGAGTTGTGCACCAGATTCCCGACCGACTTGTTCCATCTTCAGACGGCGGGTGCGCACGGTGGCGCGCACCGACAGCGGCGGGTTGGCGTTGATCTGTTGCGCCAGTTCTTTCGCGACCTCTAGGTGTTTTCCTTTAGGCGCGATGCGGTCGATAAACCCGGCAGCGTGGCCTTCCTCGGCGCCGAAGAACCGGCCCGTCAACGCGATCTCCGTCGAGAAAGTGGTGGCGCCTCGGTATTGCATCAAGCTCCAATATTTTGAGCCGCCGAGTCCGCGCGATGTCTCTGTCAGCTGTATCTGCGTGCCTTCTTCGGCGACAATCAAATCGCTCTCCAGGATGATTCCGAATGCGAGGCCAAGAACATAGCCGTGCGGGGCCGTGATGACCGGCTTCCAATTCACCGACTTGATGAACAAATCGCCGGAGTTCGAGCCGCGTGCCTGCGGTCCGCCGAGCTTCAGGAACTCCTCGCGGGAGCGCAATTGGCGCTGATGGACGTCAGCGCCGGAGGAGAATGCCCGCCCATTGCCGTGGATGATCGCGACATTGGCGTCGTCATCGGTGTCAAACCGGTTCAGCGCTTCGCCGAGCGCATAGACCAACTCGTCGCTGAATGCGTTGAGTTTGCGCGGGCGGTTCAGGCTGATGATCGCGATTTGATCCTCCACCTTGTAGTGGACGAGGTCGTCCAGATTCTCTTCACTCATGCTTTTATGCTCCTAATTGGCTGGCGATTTCGCCGGCGGAATCACGTTCGGGGCTCCGAAGGGTCACCCCGCCGTCAACGACAAGGACTTGGCCCGTGATGTAGCGGGCTTGATCCGATAACAGAAACCGTGTGGCCTGGCCGATGTCCCATCCTGTGCCTTCCACACCGAGGATCGACGCTTGGCTTCGCGCGGCGCGCGCGTCGTCGGACATACCCCTGGTATAGACCATTGGTGTATAGACCGGTCCCGGTGCCACGCAATTTACCCGGATGCCGTCGGGCCCGTGGTCGATCGCCATGGCCTGGGTCAGCGCGATGACCGCCCCTTTGGAGGTCGTGTAAGTGGTGAGGCCGCGTGGCCGCAATGCGGAGATCGACGAGATGTTGACGATTGCACCGCCGTCGCCCGAAGAGATCATCGCCGGAATTGAGTATTTCGAGAGCAAGAACATCGTCTCGACATTCACCTGCATGACCTTCCGATAGGTCTCCAGCGGCTCGTCGACGACCGAATTACGGCTGCCGATGCCGATATTATTGTCGAGACAATCGAGCCTGCCATAGGTCTCCATAACGCTGTCGATCAAGGCTTTGCATTCGGCCTCTTCCGTGGCGTCGCAAGCGAATGCCGTGGCGTCGTTGCCTTCTTCCTTGATCATGGCGACGGTGCGCTCGGCGGCCTCCAGTTTTCGATCCATGACCGCGACTTTCGCGCCGGCCCGGGCCAATAGGACCGCTGCGGCGCGGCCATTACCGATACCTTCGTTCTGTGAGCCGCCACCTGCGATTAGCGCTACTTTTCCTTCGAGACCTAAATCGTCCATTCGTTTTACTCCCATGTCATTCCCGCGACAGCGGGGATCTAGTGTGCGTAGACCGACCGATCTGGATTCCCGCCCTCGCGGGAAAGACGGGTAAAGGAAAGTGTCATCTCACGACTTCTTCCTATTCACGAACGCCGTCATCAAGGTGTGTGGCTCGTCCGTGGCATAGCAGCCGGCAATTGCTTCGATTCCGACTTTTGCGGCATCGGTGATCGACATCCGCTCCCAATCGTTGATCAGACGCTTTTGCACGCGGATGGCGTTCGGCCCGCAGGCTAATAAAGACGCTATCCAGCCCTCGACAGCGTCGTCCAATCCTTCGGACGGCACCAATTTCTGCAAAAATCCGATGCGTTGCGCCTCTAGGGCATCGATATGATCGCCGGTCAGCACCAGCTCCACGGCCTTCCCCCAACCGATCAGGCGCGGCAGGAGGGCCGCTTCCATGCCGGAGGGAATGCCGAAACGGGTCTCGGGCATGCCGAATTTGGCGTGATCCGCCGCGACACGCATATCGGCGGCGGCTGCGATTTCCATTCCGGATCCAAAACAATACCCGTTAATCCGCGCTATAACCGGGACAGGGAAGGTGCGGACCGCGTCGCAGGCGTAGTGTGTCTTGGTCGATGCCGCATGACCGTCCACCGGCTTATAATGCGCCATGTCGGCCAAATTGCTGCCGCCGACGAAGGATTGCTCACCGGCTCCGGTGATGACCAACGCCCGCAGGCTCTCGTCATGGCGTAATTCAGTCATTACGTTTATAAAACGTTGTTTGCCGCCAACCCCCAGCGCATTCCGCTTCTGCGGATTGTTGAAGGTCACCCGGGCGATGCGGCCGTCCTGGCCCCGGTCGTCGAAATCGACCAGTACGAGGTCTTCAATATCGGTCTCCGACGTCATGTAGTGGCCTCCTTCACGTAGTTCTCGGGTAATTTGGCGCTCAACGCACCTTCGGTTGGCGACGTATCGTCAAATGCGGGTGTTGTTCGCAGTTTTTCAGTTATTGTATCGATATGAGAACAATTAAAATTAGCGAAGAAATTAGGCCTCAATCGTGTCGCGAAATCCCAAAAGACGGCCAAGCTGACGTCAGCCTGAGTCATTTTAGCACCGGTCAGCCAGTCACCTTCGCACGTGCCGTCCAACCAGTGAAATCCGTCGCGAATTTGCGTCTCGCATGCCTCGATCCACGGCTGATGCCATTTCTCCTTTGGGCGGAATTGACGCTCGTAGAGTACCGAGACCAGCTTATCCATAATGCCGAGTTCGACTCCAAGAAGGGAGAGGACACGCCTGCGTAATGACCCGTCTCGCGGTGTGAGTGCGTGGTCTGGGCCCGCCAGTTCGTCCAAATAGTCGATGATTGCGGCGCTATCGACCAGACATTCGCCTCCTTCCAGCTCAAGCACCGGCACCCGGGTGATCGGATTGAGCTTGGCGAGGTCTATTTTTGCGTCACCGAACGGAATGACGCTCTCATGGTCATAGTCGAACCCATAGAGCCGCAAGGTCACGCCAACCCGGCGCACGTAGGGCGAGTTATAGCGTCCAAAGAGGCGCATCTCGGGGTTTAGGTCGCTGCCTTGACGATGGGCATGACTTCCTTGGCGAATAATCGCAGGGAATCGAGCACCTGTTGGTGCGGCATGCCGACCCATTGAATGCCGAGGATGATGACATTCACGCCGAGGCGCTTGTTGTAATCGATAATCTGCTCGGCGACCATTTCGGGAGAGCCCAGCAGGAAGCGGCCATCGGCCAGTTCCTCGAAGGGCAGGTTCAGGTCGTTGTCACCTTCCGGCATGGATTTGTCCTGCCCCCATTCGTGGTAAGCCTTGTACTTGGCCTCGAGATAGGGACGTGCGAGCTCAACGGCCTTTTCCGTGGTTTCCGCGACGAAGCACTCGCGCATCAGCGGCAGAACGCTCGGGTCTGGTTTGCCTTCCGCTTCCAGGGCTTGGCGATAGACGCCGAGCTGGCGCTCGATCGTATCCATGCGCTGGTGCGGGTTGATGAACCATGTATCCGCCATCCTTGCGCAGCGGCGGACGGCGGCGTCTACATTGGCGCCGATCCAAAGCGGAGGCATGGGTTTCTGGACGGGTTTGACGGATGACGAAGCCTCGTCGAGTTCGAAGTGGGAGCCCTTCATAGTGACGGTGTCTTCCGTCCAAAGCCGCTTGATTGCCTCCAAACATTCCTCGAAGCGTTTGCCTCGATCCTTTGCCTCCGTGCCGAAGGCCTTGAACTCAACGTCGCGGTAGCCGATGCCGGAGCCGAAGACCAACCGCCCGCCGGACATGATGTCGATCGAGGCGAGCTGTTCCGCGATGTCGAGCGGCTTATGCAGCGGCAGCAACACGATCCCGGTGACGAGCTTTGCGTTCGGCGCCTCGACCATGATCCGTGAGAGGAACGGCACCAACTGCAACGCCTGCATCGGCGCCGTCGAATAATGCTGACCCTTCAGGATATAGGTATACCCCAGCTCATCCGCGACCCGTGCCTGCTCGCAAGCCTCGGCGAAGGTTTCCTGCATATCCATCTCAGCGGGAAATTGCCCGCGCATGAAAAATCCAAATTCCATTGGCATTGCTCTCGCTCCCAAACTCAATTCACGTTAGGGAGCAATTTGGAACGGCAAGGCTGGACAGCAATGCAATCGAATTGGATCGCTTCCGTTCTCCGGAATGGCTCTGTTTCTTGCCCATCTTCAGACGATAGGGTGTTGGCTTCCAACCGTTAGCGAGGAATGTCGATGCTCCAACTGCGCCCAAATTGCGAATATTGCGACAAGGACCTGCCGCCGTCCTCGACGGAGGCGATGATCTGCACGTATGAGTGTACGTTCTGTGCTGATTGCGTGGCGACCCATCTCCATAACGTTTGCCCGAATTGCGGCGGTGGGTTCGAAAAGCGGCCCATTCGGCCGTCTGTGGCGCGACGCAAGGGAGTGGGGTTGCCGCATCAAGCGGCGTCCGAGAAGCGTGTTCATCTGAAGCATAAAAAGGATGGCGTTGCCGCGTTCGTCGCCGAAGTGAAGGGTCTTCCGCCGGAAGACCGATAAGCGGGACTTGCGACCCTAGTATCGGGACGCATCTTTAGTGCTCATGGATGACACGTATCTTTTACCGGGACGACTGATCGAAAGTGAAGATCCCGCCGTCGTCGCCTATGCCGCGAAAGCGGTCGGCGGCGAGACCGATCCTACACAAAAAGCCCTGAAGCTGTTCTACGCCGTCCGGGACGACGTGCGTTATGACGCTTATCTACCGCTGGCCGATATTAAGAGCTATTCCGGTAAAGAAGCGCTCGCCACGGGCCGGGGCTGGTGCGTCTCGAAGGCGGCGTTGCTGGCGGCGTGCGCGCGTGCGCAGAGTATCCCGGCGCGGCCCGGCTACGCGGATGTGCGCAATCATATGGCGACCCCGAAGCTGACCGAAGCCATGGGAACTGATGTGTTCTTCTGGCACTCCTATTGCGAACTAAGGCTCGACGGCCGGTGGGTGAAATGTACGCCGTCCTTCAATAAATCGCTGTGCGACAAGTTTGGCCTCAAGACGCTCGATTTCGACGGCGAGACGGATTCCTTGTTCCACGAATATGACAAGACCGGCAACAAGCACATGGAATATATCCGCGACCGGGGACCGTTCCCGGATGTACCGTATGAAGAAATCCTCGCGACGTTCCGGGCCGAATACCTGAATATGCAAGATGGTATCGAGGGCGACTTCGAGGCGGAGGCGGGGGAAGCGTAGCCGCCGACCGTTGTTCGGAGAACAGCAAAATGCTACAGTTTATTGTTGAAAAGAGGCGATAAGAACCTCAAACTCGATACATGGCGTTTTCGGGTTACATCGATTGTATCGAGACCGCCTCAAAAGAAGGCGGCGGAAAGGCTAAAGCCTTCAGACCTGCAAACAGGGAGGATTTAATGACTCGTTCCTTTGAAAAGAAGATGATCGTCGGCGCGGCCGCCGGTGCACTGCTTGCGCTCGGTACGGTTGGGACCGCGAGTGCGGAAGTAGATACCGTTAAGATGGCGCAGCAGTTCGGCCTGCTTTATGTGCCGCTTCATGTCGTCATGGAAAACGGCCTCATTGAAAAACATTCCAAAGCGATGGGCATGAAAGCGCCGAACATCAAGATGTTCAAGATCAGCGGCGGTGCCAACATCAATAAGGCGCTTCTCGCCGGCACGATCGATTTCGGCGCTCACGGCGTCGGCCCGATGCTGAAGCTTTGGGGAAAGTCGAAGGGTCGCTTCAAGGGTGCCATCACGATGGCCGATATGCCGTTGAAGTTGAACTCCAACGATCCGAACGTGAAGACGGTTGACGATTACCTGACGGTGAAAGATCACAAGATCGCGACACCCGCGGCCAAGGTCTCGATCCAGGCGGTGACGCTGCAAATGTTCACGGCGAACAAATGGAACGATCCGAACAAGCTCGACCACCTCGTCGTCTCCATGAAACACCCGATTGCCCTGGCGGCGCTGCTGTCCGGCGGTCAGACGGTGAAAAGTCATTTCGCGACATTGCCGTATTCCTATCAGGAATTGAAAAGTGGCAAGGTCCACAATGTCATCACGTCCTATGACATCATGGGCGGTCAGCATTCCGTGTTGGCGATGAGCGTTCCGGTAAAATTCGCAGAAGACAATCCGAAAACCTATGCGGCCGTGATATCTGCCTACACCGAGGCGTTCGCCTGGATTAAAGCCAATCCGGAAGCGGCGGCTAGAATCTTCATTAAATACACAAAATCGAAGATGGATCCGGCCGATGTTATTGCCTTGCTCAAGGATAAGAGCGAGATCGAGTTCTCGGAAATTCCGAAGCATACGATGAAATACGGCAACTTCCTTGCCGGTATCGGCGATATCCCACAGCCGAAAAGCTGGAAGGATTACTACATGCCGAACAATCACGGCTATGACGGAAGCTAAGCGAAAAAGATGGCTTCCAATATTGTGACGAGTGGAGCGGCGGGCGTGCAGCCCGCCGCCTCTTCGCCGATCGACCCAATCCTTGATGTCGACGGCGTCACCATTCAGTACAAGACCAAGGAACATCTGATCACGGCGACATACCGTGTCAGCTTTCAGGTCTTTCAAGCGGATCGTTTCGTGATCCTGGGCCCGTCCGGCTGCGGCAAGTCGACCTTGTTGAAATCGGTCGCGGGGTACATCCATCCGGTTGAGGGCGAGATGCGCCTCAAAGGTAATGTGGTGCGCGATCCAGGACCCGACCGCGTCATGGTTTTCCAGGAGTTCGATCAACTTCTACCCTGGAAGACGGTCAAGGAGAACATCACATTTGCGCTGACGAACGGCGGTAAGACATCTTCGGCCAGCGAAGCGAACGACATCGCGATGGAGTATATCCAAAAGGTGAAGCTCGAGCGTTTCGAGAACACCTATCCGCACATGCTCTCGGGCGGAATGAAACAGCGTGTCGCCATTGCGCGCGGCATGGCGATGGAGCCCGATATCCTGCTAATGGACGAGCCGTTTGCGGCCCTCGACGCGCTCACGCGCCGCCAGATGCAGGAAGAATTGCTTGAGCTGTGGGACGAGACCCGCTTCACGGTGCTGTTCGTCACCCACTCGATCGAAGAGGCGGTGATCGTCGGTAGCCGTGTCCTCATCATGTCGCCGCATCCGGGGCAGGTGAAAGCGGAGTTGAACGCTCACGATCAATCCTTAGCCACCATCGGCCAGGAGGATTTCGCTGAGCTGCAAAACAAAATCCACAACATGATCTTCGCGGATCGTGTTTTGGAAGACGAGGTGATCGCGCATGGCTAGCGACGGCGCGGTCACTCTCAACATCCGGCCGGAATTCGAAAACCCGGCGGTGGAAGAAGCCGTCATCGGCGATATCGAGCGCCGTCTCTCGCTCTGGGAGCGGATATCGAACATGGATCCGGTGCGTAAGCTCTCGGTGCTGCTCCTACTGGTCGTCTCGTGGGAGCTGTATACGCAGCTCGGCGATATCAACGAGTTGATGTTCCCGACCTTCAGCGCCACGGCGAAAGCGCTGGTCTCCGCATTTGTGAACGAAGGTCTCCTGCAGAACGTCTGGAATTCCCTCCGGCTCTTATTCGTCGGCTATTGCATCGGCATCGGGATCGCGGCGGTATTAGTCGTGCTCGGCGTTTGGACGCGTTTCGGCGGTGATCTGTTGACGACCTTGACCGCCATGCTCAACCCGCTACCGGCAATCGCGCTCCTGCCGTTGGCGATGATTTGGTTCGGGCTCGGCGAGCAAGCCATCATCTTTACATTATTGCATTCGATCATCTGGCCGGTCGCCCTCAATACCCATGCGGGCTTCCAAGCGGTCAGCGAGACTCTGCGGATGGTCGGCCGCAATTACGGCCTCAGCGGGCTGTCGTATATCTTTAAAATTTTAGTCCCGGCGGCATTCCCTGCCATCCTGACCGGCTTACGCATCGGCTGGGCATTTGCATGGCGGACGTTAATCGCAGCGGAACTCGTGTTCGGTGGCCAGGTGCAGGATACCTCCGGTGGTCTCGGCGCCGAAGGTTCTAACGCGGGCGGCCTCGGTTGGATCATTTTCGCCAATCAGATGGAAAACCAAACCCCTTATGTTTTCGCGGGACTGTTCACGGTGATCATCGTCGGCATTCTGATCGAGAACGGCATCTTCCGGAACATCGAAGACCGGACAATACGCAAATGGGGCATGCAGAAGGCATGATGAGGACGAACACGGTATGAGCGACAAGGCACTTGAGCTTTATATCAGGCCCGAATTCGAGAGCGGTGAATTGGGTGCCGCGACCGATGTCGATGTCGAGCGTGAACTTTCGCTCTGGGAGAAGTTCTCGAACATCAATGCCGTTCGCAAGTTCTCCATCCTGCTGGGCCTCGTCGCCTTGTGGCAGTTTTATACCTGGTACAGCAATGTTGAGCCGCTGTTGTTCCCGTCGTTCTTTCTTAGTCTGGAAACTCTGTGGAAGACGATTCTGTCGGGTGAGATGTTCGAGAAGATAGGGATCACCATCTACGTCCTGTTATTGGGGTATGCCGCGGGGTTGGCCTTTGCGGCACTCTTCTTGATCTTCGCGGTCTCGAGCCGGATCGGCAGCGATTTCCTCAGCACCATGACGGCGATGTTCCAGCCGTTGCCTGCGATCTCGCTTTTGCCGCTGGCAATGCTGTGGTTTGGCCTCGGCATTCCGGCATTGGTTTTCGTCACCATTCATTCCGTCCTCTGGGCGGTCTCGCTCAGCACCCATGTGGGTTTCATGAGCGTCAGCGAGACGTTGCGGATGGTCGGGCGGAATTACGGGCTGAAGGGCATACCGTACATCCTGAAAATTCTCGTCCCGGCGGCTTTCGGCTCTATTCTGACGGGCCTCAAGATCGGCTGGGCCTTCGCGTGGCGCACCCTGATCGGGGCAGAACTGGTCTTCGGTGCGGCCGCGGGCAATGGCGGCCTCGGTTGGATGATCTTCGAGAAGGGCGACAATCTCGATACCGAGTATGTCTTCGCCGCACTCTTCATGGTCATTGTCATCGGCTTGCTGGTCGAGAACGTGATCTTCCGGAGCGTTGAAATCCGGACCCTCCAGAAATGGGGCATGCAGCGCTAATACCCGCGCGCCAGGCCCCCCGCATTGGGAGCAAATACTATGAGTCTTTCAGTTGAACGCATCAATGATACTTTCGTCGGCGAGATCGGCGGCGTGAACCTGTCCGACGACCACGGGCCGGACGA
>JABJCS010000185.1 GCA_018665505.1 Alphaproteobacteria bacterium | reverse complement strand
GATGAGTTTACTTCAGCAGGATGGAGAGGCAACGTGAGATCACTGTTTTACCCAACCGCGAAAGCGCCATATATGCTAATCGGTAAAGGATAGGGGACCGATGGACAATCCTTCTGAAAGCATAGAGATAAAGCGGAAGCGGCTGTTGTTCCGCAGCAAGCATCGCGGCACAAAGGAAATGGATATCCTGATCGGCGGATATTACGAAGATAACATGGAAAGCTTCTCCTTCGAGGAATTGACGGAATTCGAGGCGGTGCTCGAGTATCCCGATGACGATCTGTATTCATGGGCGCTGGAGCGGGCACCGGTACCGTCGGAATTCTCGTCGCCGGTCCTGCAAGGCTTTATCGACAGCGTAAAGCGTCGTGGAGACGGCTCATCTCATTGATCGAGAACTTGCCCGAAACGGGCCGGGTTGTCGCAACGGGGGCACCGGAAGGCTACGACGCTCTCGTATTGTGCGAGCAATCCCGTAAACGTCGGGTCCTGCATATCTGCCGCGACGATTCGCGGATGGCGGCATTATCTGCGGCCGTGCGGTTTTTTGCGCCGAATTTGGATGTGGTGGAATTTCCGGCATGGGATTGTCTGCCCTATGACCGCGTGTCGCCCAATCCGGAGATTGTAGCGCGCCGATTAGATGCTTTGGGTCGCTTGTCGGTAAGTGCTGAAACGGGCCTTGTCCTGACGACGGTAAGTGGGGTGCTGCAACGGGTGCCTGCACACGAGTTGTTCGAGAAGGGTGGCTTGGCCGCAACCGTTGGCGACAGCATCTCGCAAGCGGAATTTTCGACCTATTTTCAGCGCAACGGTTATCGGCGCGCCGCCACCGTGCGCGAGCCGGGTGAATTCGCATTTCGCGGCGGTATTGTCGATGTCTATTCACCGGGATCCGAGCAACCGTATCGGCTGGATTTCTTTGGGGATGAGCTCGAATCGATTCGCAGTTTCGATCCGATGACCCAACGCACAGCAAGCACGACAGAGAGCTTTGTTTTGGGGCCGGTTAGTGAAATCGCATTTGATACGGAATCAATGGAAAGGTTCCGAGAAGGGTATCGATTGCAGTTCGGTCCGCCGGTGGGCTCGGACCCGCTCTACGAGGCGGTGAGCGCCGGAGCACATCATCCGGGCGTGGAACATTGGTTGCCACTGTTCAATACCACACTTGAAACGCTGTTCGACTACGTTCCAAATTCCCTCATCACCCTCGACCATGAAGCCGAGCAGGCCATTGATGCCCGCTTCGAACTGATTGCGGACTTCTATGAAGCGCGGCGTGAAATGATGCCGGCGACCGTTCGTGACGCCAATGACGATGTCCCGCCTTATAAACCGCTGCCGCCGGACTTGCTCTATCTGAGCGAGGAAGAATGGGCGAAAGCGGTCGATGCACGACCCGTTTTTGCATTTTTCCCTCTCGTTGCTGGCCCGCAAGGAGAGACGACAATCGATCTTGGTGGTCGAAGGACAGGTGACTTTACGGAAGCGCGGCATAGACCTGACGTGAACCTATTCGACGTCTTCCGAGACCGTGTGAGTGGGGAGAAAGAGCGTAAGGTTGTTGTTTTTGCTTACAGTAACGGATCTAGGGATCGTCTTTCGGGGCTCTTGAAAGATCATGGTGTCTCCCGTGTCGATGTCATCGAGACTTGGGAAGAATTGACGGAGCGCCAGATCGGTTCGGTTTCAATTGCGGCCCTCGATATCGCGCGCGGTTTCTCTACACCAGATATCTTGGCGTTCAGCGAACAGGATATCCTGGGCGAACGCATGGCGCGACCGTCACGCAGACGGCGGCGAGCGGAAGAATTTATTTCCGAAGCGTCGAGCCTCGCGGATGGTGATTTAATCGTCCATATCGATCATGGTGTCGGACGTTTCGTTCGCTTGGAGACGCTGGATGTCGACGGCAGGCAACACGATTGCTTGACAGTGGAGTACAACGGCGGCGACCGGCTCTATGTGCCCGTTGAGAATATCGACGTGTTATCGCGCTTCGGCAGTGAGGAATCTGCTGGCCAGCTGGACAGGCTCGGCGGAGCCGCATGGCAGGCGCGCAAGGCCCGGGTCAAGGAACGCATCCGGATTATTGCCGAATCGCTGTTGAAGACGGCGGCGGAGAGAGAACTGAAACGGACCGAGGCGACAGAATTGCCGGAAGATGGTTCATTCCAGGAGTTCTGCGCCGAATTCGCCTGGACGGAAACGGACGATCAGATGAGCGCAATCGAGGACGTCATCGGCGACCTTGGTTCCGGCCGGCCGATGGACCGTTTGATTTGTGGCGATGTCGGTTTCGGCAAGACGGAAGTGGCTCTCCGTGCTGCATTTGTCGCCGCCATGTCAGGCAAACAGGTGGCAATGGTTGTGCCGACAACACTCTTAGCACGCCAACATTTTGCTACGGTTGTCGAACGCTTTAAGGGATTACCGGTAAAGCTGGGCCAAATGTCGCGCATGGTGAGCGGTAAACAGGCGCAGGCCGTGCGGGACGGCATCGAAAGCGGTGAAATTGATATCGTCGTTGGAACCCACGCATTGCTCGGAAAATCGGTCAAATTCAATAATCTAGGTCTGCTCGTTATTGATGAGGAGCAGCATTTCGGGGTCGGTCAAAAGGAACGCCTCAAGCAATTGCGTGCCGATGTGCACGTCTTGACGCTAACGGCGACACCGATTCCGCGAACGTTGCAAATGGCGCTCGCCGGGGTCCGCGAGATGAGCATCATCGCGACGCCACCCGTCGACCGCTTGGCTGTCCGCACATTCGTGCTGCCATACGATCCGGTGGTGATGCGAGAGGCCATTCAACGCGAACGGTTCCGGGGCGGGCAAGTATTCTATGTCTGTCCCCGCATAGCCGATCTGGATCATGTCCACCGCCGCCTGACGGAACTGGTCCCGGATGCAAAGTTGGCGTTAGCACATGGTCAAATGCCGACTGCGGAGCTGGAAGAGGTCATGAGCGGTTTCGTTGAGGGCCGTTTCGACATATTGCTGAGCACGCATATCGTTGAGGCCGGGCTCGATATTCCTAAGGCCAACACGATCATTGTCCACAGAGCCGACCGGTTCGGTCTGTCGCAACTGTATCAATTGCGCGGTCGGGTTGGGCGCTCGAAGACGCGAGCTTATGCTTATCTGACACTACCACCAGGTCAGACGGTCACACCGACCGCGATGCGCCGGTTGGAGGTCATGCAGGCCCTCGATACACTAGGGGCCGGCTTCTCGCTTGCCAGTCATGATCTTGATATTCGCGGTGCGGGTAATCTTTTGGGCGATGAGCAATCGGGACATATTCGTGAGGTCGGTGTTGAGCTCTACCAACACATGCTGGAAGAAACGATTGCGACATTGCGAGAGACTGGCGGGGCGTCCGAAGAAGAGGCATGGACGCCGCAAATTTCGCTCGGCACGTCGGTTTTAATTCCGGAAAAATATGTTGCCGATCTTTCCGTGCGGCTCGGGCTTTACCGACGGTTGTCGATGCTAATCGGACAGGCTGAAATCGAGGCGTTCGCAGCAGAAATGATCGACCGTTTTGGCCCATTGCCGCAGGAGGTGGAAAATCTGCTTGAAGTGATGGCGGTGAAGCAACTGTGCCGGATCGCGGGCGTCGAGACCATCGATGCGGGGCCCAAGGGTGCGGTTTTATCGTTCCACAACAACACGCCACCAAGTCCGGAACGGTTGATCGGATATATTCAGACGAAATTCCGCTCCATCAAGTTACGACCGGATCAGAAGTTGGTCTATTTGCAGGATTGGTCATCACCCGACGTACGGGTCAAAGGCGCACATAGCTTGCTGTCGGATTTAGCGGAATTGGTCGAAGGTTAAGCGTTACCCATCGTCTTTTGCAGTGCATCGGGTTTTTGAGCCAATAGCAGATCGAAGAGGGGGTAGAACGCCTCCGGCTCCTGCGCTCCAGATACCGCATATTGCTGATTGAGAATATAGAAGGGCACGCCTTGTATACCGAGTTGACGGGCCTGCATATCTTCCGATTTGACGGCGTCGACGTCTTCATCACTCTCAAGGAATACCGCAGCTTCATCCGGATTTAGTCCGGCTTCCGCGCTTATTGCGATTAAGATCTCGATATCCCCTATATTTCGACCATCCAAAAAATATGCATTGAACAATTGTTCGACAATTTTGTCCTGTGCATTGGAACGAGTTGCAAACCGGATCAAACGGTGCGCGGCAATGGTATTCGGCGTGATCTTGATCCGGTCAAACTCGAACTGGATTCCAGCGAGTTCGCCGACACCCGAGATATTGTCATAGAGCCGCCGCGCGTTATCCGGGTTGCCGAATTTCAGGGCTAGGTATTCTTCTCTCCCCATACCGTCGCGCGGCATCATCGGGTTGAGCTGGAAACTGTGCCAATGGATCTCAATTTCGATATCCGGACGGGTCGATAGTGCCTCTTCGAGACGTCGCTTTCCGATAAAGCACCATGGGCAAATTGGATCGGAGAATAGATCGATAGATATCATCTGTTCATTCGATATGTGTCGTGAAAACTCCGCATAGATTCTACAGGTTTGCTTGACATTCCGCCACATCTACCAACGATACGTGGAAACACACTACGCACCTGAAGAGACGAAAGATCGAACTTGATGCATTCTCCCTACGATACCGATCTCGATAAAAACAGTGCGAATTATCAATCGCTTACGCCGTTAACATTTCTGCGGCGTGCGGCAGGCGTCTACCCGATGAAGACTGCGGTCATTCACGGTGAGATGTGTTTGAGCTATGCGGATCTTTATCGTCGCAGCCGACAGCTGGCATCTGCTCTGGCACAACGCGGCATTGGCAAAGGAGATACGGTCAGTGTTATGGCACCGAACGTCCCCGCGTTGCTCGAGGCGCATTACGGCGTGCCCATGATTGGGGCTGTGTTGAACGCGCTGAATATTCGGCTCGATGCGGCAAATATCGCTTTCATTTTGGATCATGCGGAAACCAAGTTCCTCATTACGGATCGGATGTTCGCGCCAATCATTCGTGAAGCACTGGAGATTGCGGATGCTAATCCTGTCGTCATAGATATCGACGACCCGTTGGATCAAAGCGGAGAGTTGTTGGGAGAGAAGGACTACGAAGCGTTACTATTGGAGGGCGATCCAGAGTTCGATTGGCAACCACCTGCGGACGAATGGCAGGCGCTGAGTTTAAACTACACTTCAGGGACCACCGGTGATCCAAAGGGTGTCGTCTATCATCATCGCGGCGCGTACTTAAATGCGCTCGGCAATACCATCTCCTTCGGGCTTAGTCCGGATAGTGTCTATCTGTGGACCTTGCCGATGTTTCACTGCAACGGCTGGACCTATACCTGGGCAGTCACAGCGGCCTGTGGGACACATATTTGCCTTCGCGCGGTCGATCCGGCGCTGATATTCCCTATGATCGAGGAGTTCAAGGTCACGCATATGTGCGGAGCGCCGATTGTTCTAACCATGTTGATCCACGCCCCAGCGGCAGTGCAGCGCAGTTTTGATCACGGACCGATCGAGATCGCTACCGGAGGGGCCGCACCACCGAGCGCGGTGATTGAGGGTATGGAGAAGATGGGCTTCCGGGTCACGCATCTTTACGGCATGACGGAATCTTATGGGCCGTCGACGCTCTGTGCGTGGCAGTCGGACTGGGATGACCTTGAAGGTGAAGCCAGGGCATCTGAGAT